>JBNMQI010000001.1:0-60810 GCA_051277905.1 Gammaproteobacteria bacterium
TTGTGACTCTCGACGTGTCTGCAGATGCTGCACTAGACGCAGCAGGAAACGCCAATAGTGCCGCCACTCAATTGCTTGCGACCTATGATGGTTCTGCTCCAACTGTAGCGATTTCGGGGGCTTCTGGTGCAATTAACACGGCCTTCACCGCCACGATTGCCTTCAGCGAAAGCGTCAGTGGTTTTGATGTTAGCGATTTAGGAGTTAGCAACGCTCTTCTGAGTGATTTTGCTGGCTCAGGAGCGTTATACACCGTATTGGTAACACCGAATGCTGACGGCGCGGTGACATTAGATGTCGCCGCCGCGGTAGCTCAAGATGTTGCCGGTAACGACAATAGTGCCGCGACTCAGCTGACTGCTACCTACGATGCAACAGCGCCAACAGCAGTTATTAGTGGGGCATCTGGCTATATTAATGCTGCGTTTACCGCGACTATTACCTTCAGTGAAAGCGTGAATAACTTTGTTGTCGGTGATATTGCCGTGTCGAATGCCACGCTGGCTGATTTTAGTGGCTCGGGTGATACCTATTCTGTGCTGGTAACGCCAACCACGGATGGTGCGGTGACGCTAGATGTTGCTGCTAATGCGGCTCAAGATGCTGCGGGTAACAACAGCGCAGCCGCAGCACAGTTAGCGGTTACTTACGATGCTATCGCTCCAACTGTATTGCTCTCAGCGCCAGCTACGTTGGTCAATGCAGCGTTTACCGCAACCATCACCTTTAGTGAAAACGTGACGGATTTTGTTGTCGCCGATATCAGCGCTAGCAACGCCACCTTGAGCGATTTTAGCGGTTCTGGCACCAGCTATACCGTGTTGGTAACGCCGACTACGGACGGTACCGTAACGCTTGATGTGGTTAATGCAGTTGCGGTGGATGTTGCTGGTAATAGCAATAATGCAGCCGGTCAGTTAGTGGTTACTTATGATGCAACAGCCCCAGCAGTTGCCCTAACGACTGCAGCAACCTTGGTTAACGAACCATTCATCGTGACCGCAACCTTTAGCGAAACGGTCACGGGTGTAGAGCTGACCGACTTTGTTGTGACAAACGGCACCGCGGGCAACTTGGCTGCACTTGGTAATACCTATAGTGTGCTGATAACACCAACGGCCGACGGTGACGTAACCGTCAATATGGCTGCGGGTGCTGCTAGCGACGCAGCAGGAAATACCTCAACGGCAGCGGTTGAGCTAACCACGAGCGCGGATACAACGGGTGCGACGACCACCCTTACTGGCGTGCCGAGTTCAGCGATTACGGCCTTCGATGTCACTGTTACCTTTAGCGAAAATGTCTCAACTCTGACGTCGGCTGACATTACCGTTACCAACGGTGTTGTCACCCAATTGCTGGGTGGTGGCACTGGCTATACGGCTACTATTATGCCGACGGCATCGGGTTCTGATACCACCGTGAGTGTGGCAGCGGATGTTGTCACCGACGATGCAGACAACGGTAACCAAGCATCGGCCGTGGCTACCGTTGCCATCGTTAATGATGTGGGTGTTGCCTCGATTAGTGGCGTTGCTGCAGAAGGCGAAACACTGACTGCAGACATCGCGGACAACAATGGCTTAGCCAACGCGACGATTCAATATCAGTGGACGTCGGGTGGTGAAGTCGCTGGCAGCGATCAAGATACCTATCTAATTACCGCGTCTGACGTGGGTAATGTGATTGGCCTAACCGTTAGTTATACCGATGACTTACTGGCGGTTGAGACCTCAGTAGCTGCGGATACGGCAACGGTTATTTCGTTGGCTCAGGTCGCTTTGAATACTATCTCCAGCCAAGCGGATGCTAGCGGATCTACGCCTGCAACCATCACTGAATACGATACTGCTGGCGTCACAAGTGTCACGGCTACTGTATTGGATCTCATCAATAACGCGATTGCCCGTTCGAACTTGGCCGATGTGAATGAGCTCAGCGAAGTACAAGCGCTGGTGGATATCATTCTTGAAGGCCAAGACGATGACGGTGATGGTTTGCCGAACATGCTAGAGGGAGACGACACAGTCGACACTGATGGTGATGGCATTGCTGATCGTGATGACACTGATTCGGATAACGACGGTATTTCGGATCTTGTGGAATTGAATTTGGATTTAACCGATACCGATAACGACGGCATTATTGATGCAATCGACGCAGACATTGGCAACGACGGCATTGTTGATACCGGTCTTACTGATGACAACCTCGATGGCGTTAACGATGCAATGGATGAGCTAGCCGAGTGGCTGGTGGCATTCGCCAGTACCGATCAAGACGGTGATGGCTTGCTGAATATGATCGATCTAGATGCCGATAACGATGGTTTGTTTGATGTCGCGGAAGCTGGATTGGGTGACCAAGATGGAGACGCCTTGCTGGATGATGGCGTGGATATCCTGACAGACGTTATTCAATTACCGGATAGTGACGGAGATACCTTGCCTGACTACTTAGATGTAAGAAATAATGGTGTCGATACCGATTTCAGTAACTCGAATTTGCCAAGCGATCTAGATGGCGATCTGGATGGTGTGTTGGATAGCACTACCGACGTAGATCGTGACGGTATTATGGACGTGGTCGATAACGCTATTGGTGCGTTCGGTTCACGTGCCGACTTCGATGGCGACGGCATACCTAACCATCTTGATGACGATGATGATGGAGACGGCATTAGCGATGCGGATGAAAATCCACAGCAAGCCTTCTTCACCGGCGAAGATGCTGATGCTGATGGCATTGATGATGGTGTTGATGCCAACGTGAATGGCGTTCTTAACGGCGAGGATCTAGATGGCAACGGTGTACGTGATGATCGCGAAATGCCTGACCTTGATGGTGATGGCTTTGTTGATCACTTGGATGCTGACGCTGATGGCGATGGCATACCAGACAACATTGATCCTGAGATTGCCTTACCGGTGGATGCTGCACCTGAAGCACCTGGGGCCGGCATTACGGATGCGGACGGTGATGGCGTAGACGACAGTATTGATCCTTCGATTAATACCGGCGTAGACGTTGAGACATCAACTGGTGGCGGTAGCATGAGCCTAGGCCTAGTGTTCGGCCTTGCACTCTTGCTGGTGGCGCTGCGTCAACGCCGTTTTTCGGCAACGGTAATGGCTGCATTGCTTGCAACTTCGATGTCAGCGCAAGCGGGTGAGTGGAGCGTTGAAGGTGGCGTTGGCGTTTCTCAGTTGGATCCAAAGTTAAATAATAATTTAACCTTGAGTGATGACAGCGATAGTAGCTGGCAGTTGTCTACGGCCTATCACTTCAACCGTGAATGGGCGGCGCAATTACGTTATGTCGATATGGGGAACGCCAGTATTGGTAATGGTCGAATTAACTACCAAGCGCTGGCAGCGATGGCCCAGTATCGACCAGACGCCTTGCGCATGGGCCGCTGGACGCCGCAACTTCAGCTTGGCATGGGCCGCTTATTTAACGATAGTCAGGGCGGTTTAAATTTAAAATCGCATGATGACCTTCGGTTAATGGTCGGAGCGGGTATCGACTGTCGTTTAAATAAAACGGACTACTTAGAAGCTCAAGTAAATTCGTATGCTGAGGACGCCCGTGTTTGGACACTAGGATTCAGACACCATTTCTGATTGCATATCAGCATAAAAAACCCCTCATTTGAGGGGTTTTTTATTGGATTTTATTTAAAGTTAACGCTCGTCCAAGCTGCGCAAAGTAATTCTGAAAAGCTTGATTGATTAAAATTCTCTGTTCACCTTGAGGGTAAAGTCCAAGCTTTGCTTCTTCTGATTGTTTAGTGCCTTTTACCAAATAGTTATTTTTAATATGGGCATCTTGAACAAATGCCTCGAAAGCACGAGCGCACATTTCTTCTGGCAGGCTGTAATAAACGGTACCAGCAGCTCTATCTATTTCGGCGGAGCTTAAAAACAATTCACTGGGCTGTTCGCCGGATTTATCCAACAGCACGGCTCGATAGCAATTAAATAATAAAGCGTTAAGAGGATGCTCAATCGGTGCGTATTGTGCCAGCCAAGCGGTTGAGGCAAATAATCTCGGTTTGTTAACATTAAATGCTTTATTGCAAATATAATGATCGAAGGCGTGAAACCATTCGTGGGCAATGCTGCCCGGCCCGGCGTTTTTTGCTAATGCAAAAGCCCGTTGGTCGGGTGCGTAGTGGGCCGCCACACCAGGGCGACCACCTTTACCGTATTGCAGAATTAAAGTGCCCCGCAGAGAAATAACTTCGTCGGGTACTGCGAGGATTTTAGTTAAATCACACAGTGCGTCGTAAAAATAGACGGCGGCTTTTTCTTGTTCTTTCTGCGTAACCCAAGCGCCAATTTCTACCCCGCGAAAATCAAAACGGTCACGTACTTCGCGAAACGAAATATATTCATCGTCAGAGCGATGGTGCGGGCCGCGACGATATAGTTCAAATTCCAAAGTCGATCCTTAATACAAGCCTGCGCATTGGCTAAGGCTCTGTTGTCGAAACGGGATTAAGTTCTCCAGTGGATAACTTAGGGTAGGAATATTTAATATTTTCTAACGGAATATCAATGAGAACATTGTCAAAGGTAATTGGAATGCTGGCGTCTTGTGCATGCATAGAGCCATAAAACGTATTGGTGACGGGCGCAGTAATCATTTGATCTATGTGCATGCTGGTGGTGATGGTTTGCTGAATATTGGGCGTTATTGTTTGATTAACATAAAAAGAAATCGGCCCATGATAGCTTAGTGGCAAACTTGTATTCACGGGTACAGTAAACGCGACGGGTAATTCAAAGCGGATGGGTATTGTTCCGCGCACTGGCAAATTGGGCAGCCAAGAACTTACTAGTTCGGTGCCAGCAGCTACCTCTATGTCGGTCTCAATTAAAATCGTATCAGAGAAATCAGCTGTTAAATTCAGTGGAATAGAGGAGTTAATATCCAATTGCGCTTGATATTGCCCTTTAATGTGAAATGGAATACGTAGATTATTTAACGGCACACTGATGGGGATATCGCCTAACAAGCGAAAATTAATATTACTGTTAAGGTCGGTATTAAATGTCAACGGCGAATCAAAGCGAATCAAGCTCGCTTGCTGCTTCAGTGAAATGCCCATGACAACATTGGAATACACGACAAAGCCGAGTATTGCGCCGATAACGGCGAGTACAACTAGAATCCAGCCGCCAATAATAATGCGTGCCAAAGTGATCACGGTTTGTCTCCAACCTGAGCACTTGGGCTAAAGGTAATGGCTTCAAGCGGCACATCGATGTTCAGTTCACGAATCGTGATGTCGGTTGCTTTATCTAAGGTGACATTAGCGCGTAGAGGCTCTAGAACCGGAATAGATAAGGATTTTTTTACTGGAATATCAGCGATGATGTTGGTATCTAGGCGTACTTTTATTTTATCTGAAATTGCCACTTGAGCTGGCGCGCTAAACGCTAGATCAATATTTCGGTCGATAGGGATGCTTAAATTAACCGGAATATCCGCCTTTACAGGAACAGAGCCTTTTAGCGGCAATTTAATCCATGCGCCTAGCAACTTAACGCTGAGTTTGCCGTCAATAGGTATGACTTGATCAATATGAATGGACTGGTGTACGGGCAACGTCATTTTAATGGGTACTTGACCGTTAAAATTAACCTTAACGTCGAAGGTTTCTTCTAAAGGAATGGTCAAGGTTTGATTAATCGGGACATTTGCAGGGATTACAGTGTCTATATTTACCGACAATGGGTCGAGAATATCGACTGTCGCAGGAAAAGCATCGGCGATTTCAATGCGGGCTTTTTGGTCATACAAGGGAATGTTGGCCGTAACGTTATTCCAGATCCAATAAGCCACAAACGCGCCCCCTGCAATGGCAGCCAATAGGCCGAGGCCAGCAATAGTGAGAAGCACGGCAACAAGGATCTTGCGAAGGCTCATAGCGCGCTCCGTAAGTAAGAAAACCAATCGATAATAAAAGACATCACATCCGCGATCCGTTTTGGGCGATACAAAAATTGATCATACCACTTCTATACACTGGCTAGTGGAGGTCTTGCAGGTCGACTGCGCAAGTATGCTCGCAACTGAGTGTAGATAGGCTATGTTCAATAGCGGTAGCGTGACCGTCATATGCGCCTGCGAGGTGCATATCAGATTAGGTATGCAAAATTACTATCGCATCTATAAATATAATTAAGTTTTTAAATAGATCGAGACGCCTATTATGGAGTCACAAGAACACATGATTTAACCCGTTAGACGTAACTCAAAAGGAGTCATACCATGGACAACAATCAATCTTCAGCCGGTAAGTGCCCAGTCATGCACGGCGCAAACACAGCCAACGGTAACTCCAACACCGCGTGGTGGCCGAATGCACTCAACCTCGACATCTTGCATCAGCACGACACCAAGACGAATCCTCTTGGAGAGGACTTCAATTACGCCGAAGAATTTAAAAAACTGGATCTCGACGCCGTTAAAAACGACGTTAAAGCCATGATGACCGAAAGCCAAGAATGGTGGCCAGCCGACTGGGGACACTACGGCGGTTTGATGATTCGTATGGCATGGCATTCAGCCGGAAGTTACCGCATTGCCGATGGCCGTGGTGGTGCAGGTACGGGTAACCAACGCTTTGCGCCGCTGAACAGCTGGCCAGACAACGTGAACTTAGATAAAGCACGCCGTTTGCTGTGGCCAATCAAAAAGAAATACGGTAACAAGCTATCTTGGGCGGATTTGATGATCTTAGCTGGCACCATGGCGTATGAATCCATGGGCCTGAAAACCTTTGGCTTTGCTGGTGGTCGAGAAGACATTTGGCACCCAGAAAAAGACACCTACTGGGGTTCTGAAAAAGAGTGGCTGGCCCCTAGCGGTAGCGAAGGTACTCGTTATTCAGGAGAGCGTGATCTCGAAAATCCGTTAGCCGCCGTAATGATGGGCTTGATCTACGTGAACCCAGAAGGCCCAGATGGTAAATCGAATCCGCTAAAGAGCGCGCACGATATTCGCGAGACCTTTAAGCGCATGGCGATGAACGACGAAGAAACCGTTGCTTTAACCGCCGGTGGTCATACCGTGGGTAAAGCACACGGTAACGGCAAAGCCGAAAACCTAGGTGCCGAGCCAGAAGCTGCTGATATCGAAGAGCAAGGCATGGGCTGGAACAACCACAAAACTCGTGGCATTGGTCGTGACACAGTAACCAGTGGTATCGAAGGCGCGTGGACGACTAACCCAACGCAGTGGGATAACGGCTACTTCGATTTATTGTTGGGCTACGACTGGGAGCTAACGCATAGCCCCGCCGGTGCGAGCCAATGGCAGCCCATTGGCATTAAAGAAGAGCACATGCCGGTAGATGTAGAAGACCCGTCTATCCGTTGTATGCCAATGATGACCGATGCCGATATGGCGATGAAAATGGACCCAGAGTACCGTAAGATTTCTGAACGTTTTCATAAAGACCCAGCGTACTTCTCCGACGTGTTTGCGCGCGCTTGGTTTAAGTTAACGCACCGTGATTTAGGGCCTAAAAGCCGCTACTTAGGCAGCGATGTACCTGCGGAAGATTTGATCTGGCAAGATCCGGTTCCGGCGGTGGATTACACCCTAAGTGATGCTGAAGTAACGGATATTAAAGCTAAGATACTGGCGGCGGGTGTGAGTGGTGCAGACCTGATTGCAACGGCATGGGACAGCGCTCGAACCTTCCGCGCTTCCGATTATCGCGGTGGTGCTAACGGCGCACGTATTCGCCTAGCGCCGCAAAAAGATTGGGAAGGCAACGAACCAGCCCGTCTGCAAAGCGTATTAAGCATGCTAGAAGGCATCCAAGCAGGCCTAAGTAAACCAGTTAGCATGGCTGATTTGATCGTGTTGGCTGGTACGGCAGCGGTCGAAGCGGCTGCCAAAGCCGGTGGTGTCGATATTACGGTACCCTTTACACCGGGCCGTGGTGATGCAACCGACGACATGACGGATATTGAGTCGTTCGAACCACTGGAGCCTGTGCATGATGGTTTCCGTAACTGGGTGAAAAAAGACTACACCGTACAGCCGGAAGAAATGCTGCTTGATCGCACACAGTTGATGGGCTTAACCGCTCCAGAAATGACGGCTCTGATTGGTGGTATGCGTGTACTGGGCACCAACTATGGTCGCACAAAGCACGGTGTATTTACCGATAACGTGGGTGTACTAAGTAACGACTTCTTTGTCACCCTGACCGACATGGGCTACGACTGGAAGCCAACGGGCAAAAACTCGTACAACATCGTTGATCGTAAGACCGGTGACGTGAAACATACGGCAACCCGAGTGGACCTAGTGTTTGGTTCTAACTCGATTTTGCGTTCCTACGCCGAAGTGTATGCTCAAGATGACAACCGCGAGAAGTTTGTGCGCGATTTCGTTAAAGCTTGGGTGAAAGTGATGAACGCTGACCGTTTTGATGTGTAATTAAAACGGTGTGATCTAAAGCCATAACGAAGCCTTGAAATAGAAATATTGAAAGGAGAAAAGAAAGCCAGCAAGAGAGGAACCTCTTGCTGGCTTTTTTAATACTTTGAGGCCTGATGCCCAATTTATGTGTCGTCAGGCTTTCTCATCGGTTTCAGGCATTCTATGATGAGTGCATACTGATGATTTGGCGTTCAATATCCTTCTTTGGAGACACCATTATGGGTGATGTAGTAGTTGATCAAAACAAAACGGACGAGACTACCGATTGGGATGATGTGTCGTTCCTTGATGAGATGGAGTTAGGTGAAGTAGACCCTGAGTCCTATCAAGAGCAAGACGACGATGGCTGTGAAGGCGGTGCTTGTAAGATCTGATTCTGTAAGCTGTGGTCGCATTTGCTAATGCAAAGCACTACATCGCCCTTGGTTTTTTAAATACTTATTAAATTTTGAAGAAAAGGCCGACATTAAGTCGGCCTCTCGTTATGGTTGCACTGACGCCTGCTATCAATGCTGATGTTATCTGATCAGACTGCATTTGACGGCAAGCTAGCAATCGTCTGAGTGATCAACCAAAGCTCGCTGCTTTTTGATAGGCTGGTCGCTGCTGCATTTTGGCGAGATAAGCCAGAGTGCTGTTCTTGCCCTCCAGTAATCCACCGCTAGCCGCAATCTCTAAAATAACCGTCATCATGATATCCGCAGCGGTAAAATGATTCCCTGCGAAGTATGCACGCTGACTCAAGGTTGTTTCGATGTAGGCAAAGTCAGTCGCAATTTCTTTTGCGATATAGCCATCCATTGGTTGCTGCCCCGCGCGCGTCTCCATTTTCATCAAGAGATTGGTGACTACGGGCAAGCCTAAAGATCCTTCGGCAAAGTGAGACCACTCAAGGTACTGATAATACTCAGCACTCCCTAGCGTCGGTCTTAGTCGTTGTTGCTCATCTAGATTAATGATGTATTCCATCACCGCGCTGGATTCGCATAAGGTTATATCCCCATCAACCACAACCGGTGCTTTACCTAAAGGATGAACCTTTTTTAAGCTTTCTGGTGCGAGGTGCGTGGTGGCATCACGTTGATGATCTATACGTTCGTACGGCATTGTCAGCTCTTCTAACAGCCATAATACTCGCTTAGAACGGGATTGATTTAAGTGGTGTACGGTTAACATAGTCAGTCGCTCCAACAGGGCAGTTGTAAAAAATAAACTCGTAGAAAAACGCGTATATTAGCGTTCGTCAGAACCCACTCTTACCACTAATTTCCCAAAATTTTTACCTTCTAATAATCCCATGAAGGCCTCTACCGCATGCTCTAAACCATCCACTAAATCTTCACGGTATTTAATTTTTCCGGCTTGTAACCATTGCATCATATTTTCGCTAAATTCATTGTAACGATGACCATAATCATCAAATACAATGAACCCTTGCATTTTGATGCGTTTGACTAGCAGGGTCCTCATGAGCATTGATAAACGATCAGGGCCTCCCGGTAAGTCAGTTGCGTTGTATTGTGAAATCATTCCGCACAAGGGAATTCGGGCGCATGCGTTTAATAGCGGTAATACTGCATCAAATACCTTACCGCCCACATTTTCAAAATACACATCAATGCCGGCATCACAGGCTTTGGCTAATTGCTCGGCAAAATCCAGTGTTGTGTGATCAACACACTCATCAAAGCCTAATTCATCGATTGCCGAACGGCACTTCTTCACGCTACCGGCGATACCAACCACTTTGCAGCCTTTTAATTTGGCAATTTGACCCACGAGGCTACCAACAGCTCCGGTTGCAGCAGCCACAACAACGGTTTCACCGGCTTTCGGTTGGCCGATATCTAACAGACCCATGTACGCGGTTAATCCCGGCATGCCCATAACCCCTAGTGCGTAGGACGGTTGTGTCGGATGCCTGCCCAATTTTAATAAATCAACACCATCTGAAATCGAGTAGTCTTGCCAGCCGGTGAATGAAACTACCCAATCACCCACCTCAAAGTCTGGGTGATTGGAGACGTCTATCCGACACACGGCACCACCGACCATCACGTCATTAATTGCGACGGGTTCGGCGTATGATTTAGTATCATTCATGCGCCCGCGCATATAAGGGTCGAGTGATAAGTAAACCGTGCGTAACAATACTTCGCCTTGCTTAGGGCTAGGTTTTTTCGTCTCTACCAAATTAAAATCGCTAAATTTGGGCGCGCCTACCGGGCGCGACGCCAATAGCCATTGGCGGTTATTTTGCTGATTGGAAATAGCCACAATAGGATTCCGCTAATTACAGTGCAGTGATTAAAATTTTACGGCTTACTTCGGGCGTGATTGCGCCATGCTCCCCGAGTTTGACCATCCCATGCTGGGTTAATTTTTCAATCAAGCCATCAATGTCAGCTTCACCCAAATCAACATGTGATAAACGAGTCGGTACTTGCATTGCGTGGAAGAAGGCTTCGGTTTGCTCTATGGCGCGATGAATACGTGACTCTTCGCTACCGTCGGTTAGGTTCCAAATGCGTTCAGCGTATTGTAATAATTTCTCGCGCTTCGCTTCAGTACACACCTTCATCACGGCAGGCAATACAATCGACAAGGTGCGAGCGTGATCAATTTTATAGGCACCGGTTAGCTCATGACCAATCATGTGAGTGGACCAATCTTGCGGAACACCCGCACCGATCAGGCCATTCAATGCCATCGTTGCGGCCCACATAATGTTACCGCGAACGTCTAAGTCTTTCGCTGTTTCGGCGACTAAGGCTTTTGGCCCTTCTTCTATTAAAGTGAGCAATAAACCCTCGGCGAAACGGTCTTGAACCTTACCATTTACGCTATAGGTTAGGTATTGCTCCATTGTGTGAACAAACGCATCGACAACCCCGTTACTGATTTGACGATCCGATAACGATAGCGTTACGACGGGATCAAGGACGGCAAATAATGGGCGTACAAAGGAGCTCTGGAATGGTAGTTTGTTACCATCACGAGTAACCACTGCGCCGGTATTTGATTCCGAGCCCGTTGCTGGCAGCGTCAATACACAACCAATTGGTAAGGCTTGCTTGATCGGTTGCCCCTTTGCGACGAAGTCCCATGGATCATCGCCTTCGAACAAGGCGGCGGCTGCAATAAATTTGGTACCATCAACTACAGATCCGCCACCAACCGCTAATAAAAAGTCGATATTGTGCTCACGGATTAAATTTTGGGCCTTCATTAATGTGTCGTAACTTGGATTTGGTTCAATACCCGAAAATTCATACCAAGTATGTTCGCTCAAAGCGTTGACTACTTGATCATAAACGCCATTTGTTTTGATCGAACCGCCACCATACGTAACTAATACTTTTGCATTCGTAGGAATAGCCTTGCTTAGCGCTTTAATTTGACCTTCGCCAAAGTGAATTTTGGTCGTGTTTTGAAAACTGAAATTTAACATGCTGGTTTTCCTATATATTCAATAAAATGGTTAATTAAAGAGGCGCAGAGGGTGTGTCTATACTGAAAGAGCGGCTAACAATTTTTTTGCAGCCAGTTCTGAGCTAGCGGGGTTTTGGCCAGTGATTAGCAAACCATCTTGGACCGCGAATGCACTCCAGTCCGCGACTTTCTGAAATTCTCCGCCACGTTTAACCAATTCATCTTCTAACAAGAAAGGTACAACATCGGTCAACTGCACGGCCTCTTCTTCACTATTGGTAAAGCCGGTGATGACTTTGCCTTTGACAACATACTCACCGTCACTGTCTTTAATATTTAAGAATGCGGCCGTTGCATGGCAGACCGCAGCAGCCGGTTTATTCGCCGTTAAGAAATCTTCAATTAGCGCGATAGAATCCGTGTTCTCTGGCAAGTCCCATAATGGACCATGTCCACCTGGGTAAAATACGGCGTCATAGTCGGCGGCATTCATATCGGCCAGCTTTGCAGTATTGGCTACTAAAGCCTTTGCTGCAGAATCGGCATCAAAGCGATGCGTGGATGGGGTTTGGAAGTCAGCCAATTCGCTTTTGGGATCCACCGGGGGCTGGCCGCCTGCGGGGGATGCAAGTGTTACCTGAACACCGGCATCGACAAACGCGTAGTAAGGGGCGGCGAACTCTTCTACCCAGAATCCGGTCTTCTCGCCCGTGTTGCCTAGGTCTGCATGAGAGGTAATGACCATTAATACTCGTTTAGTGCTTGAATCAACCATGTTGTCGTCTCGTCTATTTAGTGGGTTAGCACCGCACCACGTGTATTGCGATGCTGAATCGTTAGAACCAGTGTATGCCTATGTTTTGGATCGAACAATACGGATAAAATTGAACACATTGGTTTAAAATTTGATACAATTGGGTATGAATTTATCGATTGAACAACTCAAAAGCATGGTGATTTTTGCTCAGGTCGTTGAGCAGGGTAACCTGACCGAAGCCGCCAAGCATGTCGGTCTATCACGTGCTGTCGTCAGCTATCACATTAAAAAGCTAGAATCTCAGTTAGGAGTGAAGTTACTCAATCGCTCGACGCGTTCTGTCGCGCTAACCGAAGCAGGTGCTGAGTATTACCAGTCATGCCGAATCATTGCGGAACAAGCCTCGATCGCAAATCAGAAAATGGAAAATCTCAAAAATGAACCGGAAGGACTTTTAAAAATAACGTGTCCGGTGAATTTCGGTTTACAAATGGTGGTGCCAGCGTTGAATGATTTTCGCCGCCTGTACCCTAAGATTGAATTAGATGTGATGCTGACCGATGAGGTGGTTAACATCATGCAAGAAGGCATTGACCTAGCGATTAGGGGTGCGCCTCTGCCTGATTCTGGATTACAAGCAAGCAAGCTATCAAGGTTACCTACCTGTCTATGCGGCTCGCCCGAGTACTTTAAAAAACACGGTCGCCCGACCACCCCAGCAGAGCTAGAACGACATGCTTGGGTTATTTATAAGTTAACGTCCGGCGTTATAGAATTAAATAAAGGTAGCAGTTCCTACAGCGTTGCCGTCAAAGGCTGCATTAGCACGAACAACGCAGCAGCGCGCACCGCCTTTATCGTTGGCGGCCATGGCTTGGGGAAGATTCCGCTTTATGATGCATGGCCAAAAATTCAAGCCGGTTTGTTAGAGTCAGTGTTAGACGACTATCAACTAAGCAGTATTGATATCTATGGTATTTTTCCTCCGGGCAGTGCCAGCTCGAAAAAGCTACGGCTCTTGCTGGATTACCTCAAGGTTTACTTCGCAAAGTCACTCGCCCTGATAAATCCCTAGCGTCATACCGTGTGCTGATATGTCGCACAAAATGCAAAATAGCTGATCATTTGAAAAACTAATTAATGAAGATGATTTCACGACTACTTATCGAACAAAATTACTACTAGAATGAATACAGCCCTAAGTGAATTTTCTAAAATTTTGTTCCGAACCCTAATCCCATCAAGCAGTCATATGGCGTCTATCATATTTGCCATACAAGGATTTCCCTACATGCCGTTTTTTTGCCGTATCGTGTTTTTATGGACTTTGTTTTTGGGTGTTTCTGTCAATAATGTATACGCCACCGAACTTGCTGATGACGAAGACATTGTTATCAGCGAGGTAGACGAAAAATCCATTATTGCAGAAGAGCCTGTGTTGGATATGCAGGCTTTAGAAACCTCCGTGGAGATTCAAGCTGTAGCCTTGCAGTTATTAGGTGAAGAGGTTTTGCCTGGAAAGTTTATGCCTCTGAACTGGAGCCCCGAACAATCTTTTCAGAGCCTTAATACACCCGTACCTGTGCTGGTTGCCCACGGTGCAAACCGTGGCCCAGTAATGTGTTTAACGGCGGCAATTCACGGCGATGAATTAAATGGCATTGAAATGATTCGACGCCTGATTTATCAACTTGATCCAGAAAAAATGAACGGCACTGTCATAGGCATTCCTATCGTGAATTTGGATGGCTTTCGTCGTGGTAGTCGCTATTTAGCCGATCGTCGTGATCTCAACCGCCACTTCCCCGGCAGCCCGAAAGGCAGTGCTGCTGATCGCATGGCGTATTCGTTATTTCACAATGTTATTCGCCATTGCGAGTATTTGGTTGACCTGCATACCGGTTCGTTAAAACGCACTAACTTGCCACAAATTCGTGGTGATTTAGGGAGTGAAACAGTATTCGATTTTAGCCGCCATTTTGGTGGTATTACCGTATTACATGGCGTCGGCGCAGAAGGCACCTTACGACGCGCTGCTGAAAATATAGGTATTCCAGCGATAACGCTCGAAGCGGGTGGGCCAAATCAATTGGATAAAAGTTCTGTCGATGCTGGGCTTAAGGCACTCGAAACCCTGTTGCAGAATCTGGGTATTCAGCCAACGCTGCGGTTTTGGGGTTCTCCTCAACCGGTTTTTTATCAGTCGCATTGGATACGCGCCGATCAAAGCGGAATACTCATATCCTCAGTTGAGTTGGGTGATAAGGTTAAAAAAGGCGATGTACTTGGAATTGTGACCGATCCAATGACCAATACCGGCACTAAAATAATAGCGACATTTAATGGCCGTATTTTAGGCATGGCGTTTAATCAGGTCGTACAAACCGGTTTTGCTGCGTATCACGTCGGCGTCGAAAAAGAACCCGAAGCGGTGAAAGAAGAAGTGCTCATTGAAGGCGAAAAAATCGACAAGCCAGAGGCGCTGCTAGAAAGCAAAATAGAGCAGGAGTGAGTGCACGGGATTATTTTGCCCTGAAAATTTCAGGGCTTCCTGAGACATAACAATGAATACTTAGTGCTTTTTATCGGTCATCTCTATTAGAAAAACTCTCGCGCAGACGAGTAATCCAATCTCCTAATGTCTGTATCGCCGCGTTGCCTTTACCTAACAGTTCATGCATTTCTTCTTCAAACCGAGTTTGTTTAGAATCTTCGGTTTCCGGTAACGGCGGTAGAACATGCGCAAAGTAGGTTTTATCGAGTAGGCGGTGCAATAAGCGTTCACCGATAAAGGGCTTGCCGTTGTTCAGTGCTCGTGCGCCTTTTAGCATGTGACGAATATCGTACTGGGTGGGGTTAATATCTGGAACTTGCTTAGGAATATTGAGCAATTTATACACACCAATGCGAGCGGTGCGGATAGATGCTTCCATGGTGAAAATAATATCGTTACGTGTTTCCACAAACTGGCCAATCAAACCTAAATTGGTGCAGCCTTCTGGTACAGGGTGAGGGCGATCACCTGCCGCGCGAGTCATAAATTGCGCGGTAATATAAGGCATCAGCGCGAGACGTATTTTGGTATTAGCAATTACCGCTTCTAGTTGATCGCTTATGCCTAGGTGATAACAAAGCTCCGCGAGTATTTCTTTACCAGTACATTGCGACATCGTTTTTGGGACGCAGTTACCTTGCTTATCCATCAGCAAACCATACACCCAAAGTACCAAGGTATCGTCTGGCTGGTCAGGAAAATGCGGTTGACGGTTGCAAGTAACACTCATTAACCAATTTGAATCGGTAAAAGTGATAATACCGCCAGTGACAGTGCGACCAGAATAAGGGTCGTTAACGGATAAGGTTTTAATTTTGTCTATTAGTGGGGATGGTTTACACGTGAGTGTGGCGGACTCCCAAATAGATTTATCGACATCACCGTAAAATTTCTCGGGTTTGCCAAATACGGGCGATTTTTGCGCGAGGTTTTTCCATAACGACCAACCGCTATTCTCGCCCGGATCATGCTTATCACATGCGAGTTTAGGTATTGTGTCCATATCGCCATAGGCTGTGTGTTCCGTCATAGAGCCTGTCAGTGCCAAGACAAGATCCTCGGCTTCCACGTCAATTCTTAAATCTTCTTTTTCATCTTCCTTGCCCTTCTTAATAGTAACCACGCCGTGAATAGCGGTAACGACTTTTTTCTCACTCGAGAACTTAATATCAAGATCGTGTATGCAAGTATTGAATTTAAATACTACGCCTTTTTCGCGTAAAAAATTTGTCAGCGGTTTGATAAAAGTATCGTATTGATTGTATTTAGGGAAAACCAATGCTGACATATCGCCAAAACCGTCAATGGCATCAAGGAAACGATGTAAATACAGTTTTGTCTCTAACAAACTATGACAGTTCTTAAAGGCAAACATGGAGCGGAATAAAAACCAAAAATTAGTTCGTAGAAAGCCAGTGCTGAAATACTCTTCGATACTGATATCGTCTAACGTTTCTTTGCGTTTCAGTATCAGGCGAATTAACTCCCATTGCTGTGATTTACTTAAACCAAAGTCATTAGCATCTAAAAGCTCACCGCATTTATGCATTAAACGCGCTTTCGAATAGTTTGGATCGTTGTCATTGATCAAACGATATTCATCAAGTACGGAGTAGCCGTCTGGCAGCTCTACTGCAGGGATATCCTGGAAGAGATCCCAAAGGGTATCGTAATTCCAATTCATCTCGCGGCCACCACGAATGATATAACCATCTTCTGGATTGCCAGCGCCATCCATAGAGCCGCCTTCGATATCCATTTCTTCTAATATGGTAATGTTCGCCGCAGGCATATGAGCGTCGCGAATAAGATAAAACGCCGCCGCTAGGCCACCGATCCCACCACCAATAATCCATGCCTTACGCTTCTTGATGCCGGGCGTCGGTAAGGTCTTGTGGCGGGCATATGGCGCAATGTAATCGTAAGGCGGCAAGGTATTTAGCGGTTGATGATGCCAATAATCCCTCGTTGCATCGGGTTCATGCTCAAATCCTTCTGGCGCGGTTGCTGTTATAGGAAACTTCGAAATGTCTTCAATACTCATGGCACCGGTTCCTTTCGTTGGTGGCGTTGCTTTGAGTTATGTTGGCACAAGTGGAAAAGGTTTGGGGTGAGCTAGATCAAGGGATGGGGGCGAATTAGATTTGAACGGTCTCAATAATCGTTCAGATCGCATACATTGGAATAAAAGGATTTTAAAGGGTATCTCGTAAGTGCTTACTTACTGTAGATGTCTTGCAGAGATGGCCCGCCCGGCAGAATTCGAATCTGCGACCTCTGCCTCCGGAGGGTAATTCATTATAATATACTAAACTACATCCTATTGAATTAAAAGAACTTTTTAGAAAAATATTTCGCCATATGTGACGTCATTTAAGGGTAATTGATAGTCTTTTGTGTCACATAATTCCGCCCCTATGATTTTGTATTTTGACCTCTGCCGCCAGAAAAATTCATTCTGGCGGCAGTAAAAATTACTATGTCGACAGTGTTGTAATTGAGCAGCGGAGTCAGAGAATTAGGTGTGTTGCATTTAATGGCTTAATTTCAGAAAACAACCTCAGCCCTACCGACGAAGCAAGAAAGTACCTCTACGCCTTTGTAACAGAAGTGCTGATGAATCCAGCACATGCGGGATTGAAAGAGAAGCTTGCTTCAGAACTAGTGGAAAACTTTTTAGTTGTGCTTAACGAAGTTCGGGGAGATCTATCTAAATATGCCCGTGTAACAGATCAACCTGAGCTTGCACGCTACTTCACTCGCGCAATTGAAGCTCTAAATAAGAATGTCGATGAGGGGGTTGATAACCTCGCGGATCTGAAGTTTACCTCTGGGCCATTAAAGGTACTGGTCTCGGTGTATGGTGCCGGTGGCATTGATGCGGTGAAAGGTCTGAGAAATATGAAAGGGTCCAGAAAAGAAGCATTGAACCTATCGTTTGAAGTTACGCTCAGCTACCTAGAAAAAATAGATTACTCGAAGTTCGATGATGCAGATCTCGAAGCGATTGGTACGGTCTTCAAGAGATTCGGAGGCAATATCAACGAATCCCAGGGCGCCATTGGTGAAATGCTTACGGTGTTTGCCATGCAGAAACTTGGGAAGACCGTCTCCAGAATTCAGGAAAGAATTCCAATCACTGGGCCGGGTGGTAAAGTATATGCCCACCGCGTTTCTGATATGTTTATCGATGGAGTCTTCGCGGATGTGAAGACCGTGACACCAGAAGGGCTTGCCAAGCTGATGCAGTTTGGTACGCGCCCCGGGGCGGTGATTGAGGACAGCCTTAAGAAGTCAGGTCAGTTGTTTCGTGATCTGATTGATATGGGAAATAATCCTGACACTAGGAAAATCCTCGTTCTTCCCCCTCATGCTAAAGATCGCGTGAGTGAAGTTAAAAATGCGATTTTTAATGGCGCGGGGTCGCCGGGTACGAGAAATGAGCTTATGAAAATGTGGGGCCTTGATCCAGGTGACGCAAAGCAAGTCGAGATATTCGAAACAAAGTTAGAATCTCTAAAAATCAATTTCGAAGTAGTGGTGTTGGACGTATGATTTTTTCAAGTTTTATATCAAGAGTATCGGTTAATTTATATCGTGAAGAAATCTATATCACCTCTGGTGATATCTATCGCACAGAAAGCTTTTCAATTCATACCGTTATGCCAATTGACAGATACTTGTTCAGCTGGAATCCGTACTCTTCCGGAAATTATTCTCTCGGTTTTTTAGCTAGTGATAGATCTGGAGGAGATATCTATTCGATAGAATCCAATGAATGGATTAGCAGTTTTTTACTGTTTCAACTTGATTCGTTTGCCAATTTTTCTATGGAGCCTATCCTGCTCGAGGGTGAGTACTTATATAACATTATGAGATCGAGTGAAGACTCCACAATAGAGATTACTTTGCCATCTTTTTGGGGTGATAATTATATTGTGACCTTTTATAAAGACAGGAGTGGTAACTTTAGCGATCGTTCTAAAAGATACACTGAGATTAGCTTTAGGTCTCTTGATTTGAATGTGATTTGGACGAATTCAGATTATAAATCGGCCTCGTACGGGTCTTCAGGAGATCAACGTTTTTCTGGTGTTTATGACTTTAATAACTTTATTTGCATAGATAATCATAGTGTTATTTTCGCCCTTGATAAATCCGATGGTAAGGAAGTCTGGCGTTTTGCGCCAGAAGGGGCTCGTAGCTTTGATGCTTACAATCTTGTCAGTGATGACCTGATTCTGTTTGTAGCAATGAAAACTATTTATCTGCTTAACCCTGAAAATGGTGCAGTCCTCAATCAAATCGATTTTTCAGAGAAATACAACTATCTGAGAGCGGAATACGACGGCGAATACATTTACATTTTTATCAATGATTCACCGCAGATTCTGGTGTACGACAAAACATGCTCGACGCTGATTAATCGCATTGATATTCCCGAACCCTACCAATTTATGGCGTTAGAAGTGCCGCATCTGGTCGATGGCGTTCTCTATGCGTCGCTTAACTGCGCTACCCGTACCTACAACGCCTTAATGACTCTGACTAAAGATGAGTTGCTGGGGAAGACCCCTCTAACCATTGAGTATGAAGCACGACCAGAGACCGAAGTCGAATGTGTGAAAAACTCGGATGACTCCGACCACTACGTAGTGACGGTGACGGGTGATAAGCCCGATTGGGTATTCCGCTATGCCGGAGTCGCGGCGATGGATGTTGTGGCCAAGTACGGCACAGCACCGGTACCCTCGCCAGAATTGAATCAGGACTTTAATGGGTTAATTAAGATCCGCATTGGTGGATTGCCGGAAGAAGATCGCACCGATGAGTTCCTTGAGCGTCTTGCTTTTCAGATCGGTAAATCAGCGGCAGACCAACACCACCGAGCAGGCATCCATAAAATCCGCGCTGAGTGTGAATGGGTATAATTAAAGGATTAATAAATGTCTGAATTGTCTCTGTCAGCACGAATGACGTTTTCAACACTCGAAACAGCGGTGGCAGTTAAACATTTATTTCGGCAATGGAATGACAGTGGCAGCTTGCTGGCTGCCTTACTAAAAGAATTCGCAGAGCGAATCCCTCAAGTAACAGAACTCGGAAAACAACTGGATGCTCTGTTGCAAGAGTTCAAAGAGTCAGACGAGATACGGCTCAGAAACGTTAGTCTGACCTTTATCGGAAATCGCGATACTCGTTTTTATTACAAATTTTCGCCAGACGACTACACCATCGCAATGCGGTTCACTAATATTGTCATTGAGTGGGTTGCGTCCTTGCCAGCTACCGAGCAAGTCGTATTAATGACTATCGGCGATGAATATGATTTTACGGTGTACGAGCACGGTAAAACATACAGTGCTGATACCGGTGGTGAACCTAGTTTTTATGATTGGATCATGGCGCAGTCTGATGGCGAGCTTCCCGGTGAATCATTTGACCTCCCTATTTGGTACAAAACCTACGAAAAAGACCTTGAAGTAGCGAAAGTCGCGCTAAGACTTAGTTGATCAAGAATTTTTCGATATGGTGGGTGATTTGTACATAGAAATAAGTGATATTTAATGAAAGCTATTTATTTATCTAATGAGCGCGATGAACGTTCTAGGCTAGAAGAAGAGAGTTTGATTTTTGGTGGCCATACTTATGCCTTGAAAGTATGGCGCGATCAACTTAGTTACAACCTGATGTCGTATTTACCTGAGTTGGGTTTTCATCGTTGGCGAGAGTCGCCCGCCGGTGATCGATGTTTTTTATCCACAGAGATAACTATGAAGGGAGTCACTGAGAGTAACGAACTCAGGGTTTATAATGAGGCGTTTGAGCCTTCGACTTATTTCGGCATAGAGTGCGCTAAAAACAACCTCTGGAGTGTCGGCGATATGTATATATCGGATGAGGAAACCACAGACGAATCATATAAAACTATCCATTTTGCCAGATTTTATACCGAACATTCGCATGACCCCTTTTATGAAATCATTGATCTTTTATCATGTGCTCAACGATATGAGTGCCAGACGCTATTAATTTTCAATAGTTCACGGACACTTATATCTCTTAACGATGATATGACGATTGGGTGGCAACGGGTATTTCCTCAAGTGAATGGTTATTTTAAAGGTGATTTTTTTAAGTATAAGAATAATTTTATTGTAAGCGCAGGAACTATGACAGGCCAAGATCATAGTGGCCAGCTACTGTACTTAGATGCCGACACCGGTGCTACACTGTGGCAGCGAGATCTTCCATTCAGTATTTATTTTTGTACGATGGTTGGTGATCGAGTTTACTTATCAAGTCAATGTGATTGGCACTGGTGTGTATTATGCGCCGATACCGGCGACATACTATTGCAAGACAGCTATGTGATTAAACATGAAATGGATACAATGGGCTGGCTGTGGGGCGACAGTGGGTATATTTTTTTAAGCTATGGGGAGAATATTCTTCGGATAATGGATGAAGTGACCGGTGAAATCGTGCAAGACGTACCTATCCCCGAAGACTTTAGTTTGAGTAATACGTCCCACCCTATCGTAAATGATGATTTTATTTATATCCGATTAAGCAATGGGGGGGGGATCGAAAAAATACATACCTATGGTGGTGTCATAATTTTGCCACGTGAGGAGCTCAAACAAGGCTTTCCACTGACCATTGAAGTTGAAGACAAAGGGGATATTAGCCATCAAGCCATTGCCGATGGAAAAACTGAATACTACGAAATTACTGCCTCCTATGAAGAGCTTGGCGATGTACTGCGTTTTGGTCAGATAGAAATAAAACTTGTTGCCCATCGTTTCGCTTACCATCAGCTAGGAAATTTAGATAATGACTGGAAAACCCGCATTAATAAAAAATTCGATGGACGCATGGTATTTAATGTCGATAAAGCCAAACTAAAGAACCCTGACGACAGCAAGTTTGATTTGATGGTCGAACTGTTCAATAAACACTTTGCCGAAAAATTCCGCGCCCCAGCGAATAAAAAGCCGTTGACGATTGAGTGGCGGTATATTTGATTAAGGGGATGATTCATAGATTCGGGGAAAGGAAAAAGCTTACCTAGATGAGCTAGCCAGTATTCAAACGACCGTTAAGATTGGGCCAGAAAGCTTTAAGCAATCCCGTATTTATGACTATATCTTGAAAGATGGTTGGCACGTTGATAAAAAAGCGTGGTCAGTCTCCAATATTCAGAAATACCTGAAGGGTTCGGCTAAAGGCGATATTCTAATCTCGGGTGAAGAAAGCACAGGCCAGCTGTTTCGTGATTTGGTTGCAGCGGGTAATGGAACTAAAATTCGCTGGAGTTTTGATGCACGGGCAGGGGAGTTAGGTGTGGATAAAATTAAGGAGCTAGTTAGGCAAGGGCTTAAAGAAAACATTGATGATATAGCTCAGGTTGCTAAAAAAGATATTAGCAACCTTGATAAAACCGATGAATTCATTAAAGAAGTAATGAATAATTTTGATATTAAAATAAGTGATATTTAATGAAATTTATTTATGTTTCGGATGAAGTTGATGAAAAGTCTTACCCTTGTAGTTTGAATCTTGTTTTTCGCGGATATACGTACTCTATCGAAGTAGAAAAAGATAGCTATAGTTATAACTTTTCCAGTTATATGCCAGAGCATCGTCTCGGACCATGGTTGGACTCTCCTGAGGGATCTGTTGTTTTGGTTTCAAAAGATATTGGAATTGAACCAAAATACTTTTTTGTTGAGAAAAACGTTTATGGAAGAGACTTCGAGCCAACTGAGTACTTTGGTAGTAAAAGTGTGAACAGGGAGGGGAATAAATTTGGAGATTTATGCGTTATTAATGAAGAATCATCTGTAGCTGGTGAGTACATTCTTAGGGTGTATCGTAACTTAAATGCCCCGTGCCTTTTTGAACTTAATGTAGGGTTAGTGAATGCTTGTACGGTGGTTGATGATAATCTTATTATTCTAACGAAATACCCCCGTGGAATTCTAAGTCTAGATTCTTCATTTGTCATAAACTGGAAAAAAGAATTTCAGAATGCCAATCCCAGGCATGCCGATATCGCTTTCTTTCAGTATGAAAACAGTGCGATTGCTAGCTTAGGAAGCACCCATCGTGACGCTGGCGATGGGCAAATTATCTCCGTTGACACTAAAAATGGAGACACACTATGGCTTCGAGATATCCCGTTTGTTGTTGACTACTGCACACTTGTTGGTGATCGTATTTACCTCTCTGGTCGAGACGATTGGCAATGGTACATATTAAGCGCAGATACCGGTGAAATATTACTTGAGGATTCAATCAATTTTGAAGACGAAGATGCAGATTTAGGGCGTTTATGGTCGCATGATGGTTTTCTCTTTCTTTATCTAAGATATAACGTATTGCGCATTATGGATGAAACGACGGGGAGAGTTCTTCAGGATATCCCAATACCAGAGGAGTTTATCTTATCTCTGGGGTTCTACCCCGAGGTCATTGGTGATTACATCTATATCCGGTTAAGCAATGGGGGTGGCATCGAAAAAATGTCTACTTACGGGGGCGTCATGATTTTGCCACGTGAGGAACTCAAACAAGGCTTTCCTCTTAGTATTGAAGTCGAAGACAAAGGCGATATTAGCCATCAAGCCATTGCAGATGGAAAAACAGAATACTACGAAATTACCGCCTCCTATGAAGAGCTTGGCGATGTATTGCGTTTTGGTCAGATAGAAGTAAAACTCGTTGCGCAACGTTTTGCTTATAACCATTGGGGAAACCTAGACGATAACTGGAAAACTCGCATTAATAAAAAATTCGATGGACGCATGGTATTTAATGTCGATAAAGCCAAACTAAAGAACCCTGATGACAGCAAGTTTGATCTGATGGTCGAATTGTTCAATAAACACTTTGCCGAAAAATTCCGCGCCCCAGCGAATAAAAAGCCGCTGACGATTGAGTGGCGGTATATTTAATTTTTAAGAGGATAAATCATGGATGATCAACGCGAACAGATCAAACAACTATTTATTGGTATGCCATTCGCGCTACTGCGTTGGGTAACACTGGCAGACGGCAATACCCTGGATAGAGCGACAAAGGTAACCTTTGTTACTGTCATCAGTCGTGAGCCACACAAGACAGTAATCGGGTCTTCCTGGCAAGAGGTCAACCCAGAGGTTGGTGATGGATTGTTAGGATCTGATGCTGAGGACCTTTCAGCGTTATTTCAGGCGTTTGTTGGTATCTCAGAAGTCATTGCCGGAGATAAAGAGAGCGGTGAAGGATTACGTAAAGCGCTCTTCGATTTTGCCTACGATCTGGCTCTGGAGTTGGCCGAGCTTCCAAAAGAGGCAAGTGACTCTGAGCTACCTGATATTCAGAGGCTGTGTCTTCATGCACTCCTAGACCTGTTTGCATTATCGGAGAATGTCACGGAGTAAAACGTTTTTTACAAGGAAACCGTTAAAAAATTTGATATCGATCCGGGTCGTCAGATTTGAGTACTTAAATTCTCGGGTGAAGAAGCATTCCATCATTATTTTCAAGTGAATGGGTATTCTTCCGGCGAGCAAAATGACTTCTCTTCAGGTGACCAAGCAGGCCCGCTAAGACACCGCCCCAACCGTTACGTACCGGTAAAAGTGCCACTGTATGACGAACAAGGCACCATTAACGACCAAATAGCCGTTGCTAATAGCGATGACGACAGGCTAACAAAAGCCGATGTTGATGCACGCTTTGGCTGGGTCTACCGCCCAGAACTCAGCTTCAGCATGATTGACCTTATGGTCAGCGAAATAAACGAAGAGGATTTACTCAACCCGAGCAACACCATCAACCTGCTGAACGAAAAATCCCCCGTGATTAGCAGTACCGCCGATCTGGTTAAAGTGATTTTTAATTTAATTGGCTCAGAATACGAACGCATCACCTCGCTTGATGGCGAGCAGCAATACATCTTCGCCCTTGGTGATCAAGAAATCGAAGTCACACTGGATAAAGGCAAAGACGGAAGTGAAGAACAACAAATCAGTTTCAGCAATCTTGAATACCTCAGTGAACTCGAAGTAGAGGATTACCTGACGTTGAGTTTGTATTTAAATCAAGATGCACAGAATACGCTTTGGGAGTGGGCTTTCACCACGCTAGATGTCGATATCGACTCAGACAATAACAATGGCTTTGAATCGCCTGATAGAACCCCAGAAGAAGAAAACATAGAAAAAACTCAACAACACACCGGTAAGCGCATTCGAGTCAACACCGGAGATATTAACAACAATGATATTCCCGACTTTGCAGAATTTGACTATCTAGATGAAACCGGTGCGCGCATAGGTAAACCCTTTGTGCCTTTTGTGGTTGAAATCCCGCCCGAAGTGCCCATCGTTAGAGCGACACTCAGTTTTCAATATAGCGGTTCAGATCCCCTTGGCGTCACCAGTATTGACGACCCTGATAATGAAGGCAAAAAAATCTACACCCGCTTCTACGACGACCGCGAACGCGACCAACCCATCGAAGACTTAGAACGTCAGTTCACCACACCAGAATGGGAAGTAGCCATGTTTGACTGCGATGATGAGGCGTTATTGAAACTCACAGAAGCGCTAACGGATGCATGGGGCCATGCTTTGAAGGACGGTAATCTTCCGGAGTAAGG
Source organism: Gammaproteobacteria bacterium (assembly GCA_051277905.1). GTDB lineage: Bacteria > Pseudomonadota > Gammaproteobacteria. Next base: position 25,861 of record JBNMQI010000001.1, read on the forward strand.
TTCAAACCCGCATCGTTTCTGATGCTGTTGGTAGCTACGAACATAATACCTGTAAATATGATTCAACTAATTCCACCTGTCTGAAAACTGGTGGATTCGGGTACTCAGTTAACATATGCATGTAGAATTTAGCTTTGCAATGAAACTATCTTCTGAGAATTATGCGAGTGTCACGGTATTAGTCAGGTATTAGTCATGGTATTAAGAGTAGTGATCTGAGAACACCGATGCTTAGAAAATAGGGGTAAGCGGATTAAATGGTTGATCTTACCTTTGCATGAGAGTGAGACAGACCGGCATCTCATCGGATTATCTGGTTGATGCTTCACCTACTGCTGGTGCATGTTTCCTTCGCTAATTCCAGCAAGAACCCCACACGCCTCAACTTCCCGGTCATCGTTGCAACTCGCTCTCAGTGAAACGAGTTGTTTCTCAAGCGCTTGCAGAGCGGTTATCTGCGACCGCACATGAGAGATGTGATCATCGAGCAAGGCGTTGACGGCGGTACAAGGCTGATGAGGGTCGTCCTGATAGCTCTGTAGTTCGTGAATCTCAGCCAGTGACAGGCCCAGGATTCTGCAGCGACGGATGAAGGCCAGCCCCTCACCATGCTTCTCGGTATAGACACGGTAACCGTTGTCCTGCCGATCAGGCGGCGGCAACAAGCCCTGCTGTTCATAGAAGCGGATCGTCTGTGTTTCGACCCCTACCAACTGCGCCAACTGACCAATGCGCATCAGCCTCCTCCTCAACGGATTCTTTACTCTATTGACCTTATAGTAGCTTTATAGTTTTAAATGGTACCACAACATTGTTCAAGTGGAGTCGTATCATGAGCAAATCCTGTGGTGGCGCCTGTGGCGGTGACGCAACGTCCGCAGCGGATACCGATATACAGGCCTCCTCCGAGGCGCCAGGGAGATGGGTCAGTGTTTATGCCGTGCCGAAGATGGACTGTCCATCAGAAGAACGAATGATTCGCCTAGCCCTGAACGGCTTTGAGGAGATTCGGGCGCTGTCCTTCGACTTGTCGAACCGCCGGCTGAAGGTCGTGCATGACGGCGAGGTCGAGCCCGTCACCTCGAAACTGAAGACCTTGGGGCTAGGCGCCTCGCTTCAGGAAACCGTCGCTGCAAATCCGGAGACCATCAAGGCCGCCGAGTTTTCGGCAGCTTCTGCTAAGCAAGAATCCGGGACCCTGCGCTGGTTGCTCGGCATCAATGCACTTCTGTTCGTGGTGGAAATGACTGCCGGTCTGATCGCCCAGTCCACCGGCCTGATTGGAGAATCCCTGGACAATTTTGCCGATGCGGCGGTGTACGGGCTTGCCCTTTATGCGGTTGGACATAGCGTGAAAATGCAGGTACGTGCCGCGCATCTTGCTGGTGTACTGCAACTGATCTTGGCTGTGGGCGTGCTCGTAGAGGTGGTGAGACGCTTTGTATTCGGTAGTGAGCCTGAATCGCTGGTGATGATGGCTATCGCATTCGTCGCATTGATTGCCAATACCAGTTGTCTGCTGCTCATATCCAAACATCGGGAAGGCGGGGCGCACATGAAGGCAAGCTGGATATTCTCGGCCAACGACGTGGTGATCAACCTGGGGGTCATCACCGCCGGCGCCCTGGTCGCGTGGACCGGTTCCAATTATCCGGATCTGATTATCGGCACCATCGCGGGGGGCATTGTACTTAACGGTGCCAGACGCATTTTGGCGTTGAAGGGTTAAATAATGCTCATTATTGGCAAAAAGCTCTCGCCGTATGCCCTATTGTCCATATCGGGCCTGCTGGCAGCGTCTGATCAGGCTGTAAAGTGGCTGGTGCAGCAATCAATGGCCTATGGCGAGTATGTTTCGGTGACCCCGTTCTTTAACTGGGTGCACCTATGGAACACCGGTGCCGCATTCAGTCTTTTTGCGAATGGTGGAGGCTGGCAGCGCTACTTTTTTATCGGAATCGCGGTAGTGGTCTCGATTTTTCTGATCAAGCTGATCCTTGAAAATCGTCATAAAGGAGAAGCCATCGCTTACAGTCTTATCCTCGGTGGCGCCATGGGCAACCTGATTGACCGGGTCTTTCGCGGCTATGTTGTGGATTCCTTTGATTTCTATTGGCGAGACTGGCATTGGCCGGCCTTCAACCTGGCTGATATTGCAATTGTCCTCGGTGCCTTACTTTTCGTTTCCAGCAGCTTGTTGGGTAAAAAAGCAAACACCAATGCCGAGCCGGATGGATCTGACTGACACCTACGCCTATACAACACCATGACCGAACTTCCCGACAACATCCTTCACCTGCCGCAATACCAAGTACTGGGCTGCAAATCAACCGACGACGAAATGCACTTCCAGGTGGACGTGCCCGATCCCATCGCCTGCGAGGAATGCGGCGTGCAGGGTGAGTTCGTACGGTTCGGCAAGCGTGACGTTCCCTATCGTGATCTGCCCATCCACGGCAAGCGGGTCACTCTCTGGGTGGTCCGCCGCCGATACACCTGCCGGGCCTGCAAGACAACATTCAGGCCCCAGCTACCGGAGATGGTGGACGGATTCCGTATGACACTGCGGCTGCATGAGTACGTGGAGAAGGAATCCTTCAACCACCCCTACACCTTTGTGGCGGCACAGACCGGCCTGGACGAGAAGACGGTGCGCGACATCTTCAACGCCCGCGCCGAGTTCCTGGGGCGCTGGCACCGCTTCGAGACGCCCCGCATCCTGGGCATTGACGAGCTATACCTGAACAAGCGCTACCGCTGCATTCTGACCAACATTGAGGAGCGAACCCTGCTCGACCTGCTGGCCACCCGCCGCCAGGACGTGGTGACCAACTACCTGATGAAGCTGAAAGACCGGCAGAAGGTCGAGATCGTCAGCATGGACATGTGGAACCCCTACCGGGCAGCGGTCAAGGCTGTGCTGCCCCAGGCCCGTATCGTGGTCGATAAGTTCCATGTGGTGCGCATGGCCAACGATGCCCTAGAGAGAGTGCGCAAGGGCCTCAGAAAGGAGCTGAAACCGTCCCAGAGCCGGACCCGGAAAATCCTGCTGAAACGCGCTCACGAAGTCTCAGACCGGGAGCGCCTCATCATGGAGACCTGGACAGGCGCGTTCCCGCAACTGCTGGCCGCCTACGAGCACAAGGAGCGCTTCTACGGCATCTGGGACGCCACCACACGGCTCCAGGCAGAAGCCGCCCTGGACGAGTGGATAGCCACCATCCCGAAGGGCCAAAAGGAAGTCTGGAGCGATCTGGTCAGGGCAGTGGGAAACTGGCGCGAAGAGACCATGACCTACTTCGAGACGGACATGCCCGTCACCAACGCTTACACGGAGTCCATCAACCGACTGGCCAAGGACAAGAACCGTGAAGGGCGCGGTTACTCCTTCGAGGTGATGCGGGCACGAATGCTCTACACCACGAAGCACAAGAAGAAGGCACCGACTGCGAAGGTCTCTCCTTTCTACAAGAAAACCATCGGTTACGGACTGCCGGACTTCGCAGAGGAACTCAACTACGGAGTCGATCTATCAACCATCTGAGGGTGGTATCAGATTGATGGGGTGAAGGTGCCCCATCAACCATTAAATCCGTATACCCGAAAATAGAACCCTTTCAATTCTGACGGAGTTGCCGTCACTAGAATCACCATAAATCTCCATATTCCCTATCACCCAATCCCATTATTCCTTCTAACCATCATCTGTTGTCACAACGATAGTACCGTCCCTCCTGCTAAGGGTCTGTTGCCATGGTAACAAACAACCTCGTCTCTCAATAGAGTTATTAAACTTCAATAAAATCAGTCACTTGAATTATTTTCAGGTGCCTTTTTTAGCCGATTTTTAGATCTGAACCCCCCGAATATTTCAAGAAATCTCGCCCCAAATCTGTTCTGTCCCATCGCTGCTATAGGTCTGTTGCATACAAACAGAGGCACGGAAATGAATAAATTTTTAGAAATGCTGAATCCGCCAGATGGGCAACCGGGGCTGAATCAGGTTCGGGCGAACGTTGGTCGAATTGTGAATCCGGACAATCCGTTGGCTGGAAAAATCAGCGAGGCGCTGATTGAAATCGCAAATTCTGAGATTCGCGGGTCGGGCTGGCATGAGGATTATGCGGTCATCGCAGATCGACGATTTTACGGGCTGATCGTCAAACACCAGATATGGGCGGCGCTATATACGGATAACCGGCATCGAGAAATTATTCGTCAACTGCAAAACATAATGATTTTAGCAATCGATTTAATTGAAAACGACAAATTAAAAGCGATTGAACTCGATCCGTTACAAAAAATTCCTGAGCATGATATTGCTGGACTAGGATCGCTGATACGAAAAATCGCAAAAAAACCAGACGATTATAAAGAAATTTCTTTGATTAATAATCTATTGGATTTATTGGAAGGGAGGGAACATCAACGACATGATTTTTACATGCTGATGAGATTTATAAAAATTTTAGATGGCGTGAATGTCAGTCGTCATCATAAAAAAGAGCTAGAAAAATCAAATCGGGTTGGAAATGGTCGTGATGGAATCAAAAAATATTTTTTTGGTACGAGAATACAGCTAACACCCGATGATCCGGATGATCTAAATGCTCTTCCAGCAATTCATGAGATTTTGCCGAACGATGAACATCGAAAAACTAATTTGTACATTGATCCCGCAGAAGAAGATTTAGGTGGTCAGGTATTAATATATCGAGAGAAATTAAAAGCGCTGTCAGTAGAATTTAAAATAGGACATCGTAAAACCGAGGCTAGTCGCGCGATACTCGCTAGATATAATTCTGCACCACCAATTACAAACCGACAGCTAACTGATACAGAATTAATTAAATTGTGGCGATACATACAGCGAACAAAAAATCATGAATCACACATGGCAAATAAACGGGTGGGGATGATTCTGGAGGTGATGTTGCTGACGTCAAGCTCATATGAAAATGCTATATCAATGCTAACAGAGGAACAAGATTCTCCAATAAAATTCGTTCAATCTAAAAATGAATTTCGGATAGATCGAATACGACCGGAATATAGAACCAACTCATTAGGTGTGAGAAATAGAATTACCGATAATTTATTGCAGTCGAGAGACTACGTTTCAATTCCAAATTATTGTAATTTAAATAATTTTAAAGAGATTTTTGGAGGGGTAGATAAATTAGAGTTGAAAAAAAATGTTAAAGAAATTATTTTAATTCTTGGTGATAGAATAACACTATCGAAAATTTCTAGACAAGTTTTTGAAATTGCACGATCATCGTATGATCCAGTCATTGTTCAAACAACATTCGGAATTAGGGTGTCATCAGCTACAGTACAAATGTTTTATACGGCAGTTTCGGGTAAGCAGGTATCTGATTGTTATACTGAATCGGCGAATGAATTTTTGAGACGCGTTGGAGCAGATTGTGTAAATCATCAGCGATACGATCCCGGGTATTATTCGCCAAGAAACACACCAGAAATTGATGATTTTAAAAATATTTTTAATAGTATTCATCAGCAAATCGTCTTGAGTAATGAGAATTTTTATAGGCTGCATAATTTGAATACCCTACTATGTGTTTTATGCCAATCGGTGTTTACGACAATACGAGGCATCTACGATCCAATGGTAGAGGTTGATGATTATAAATGTGCAGTTTTTTATAGAGATAAAGACCGCCAAGATTTTTCCAATTCGCGATTTCAATTTGTGCATCCGATGGCAATTCGAATTTCAGAATATTATTTATCGGTACGGAAAAATTCGATTGATACGCTGAATCTAGATGAAATTGATACATTCACATTTTTAGTATCTGATGATGGAAGATTGATAACACCTAGACCACAAAATATACAAAAGTTTCTCGATGAATTTACGCAATATCCAATAAACTCAATCAGAAAACTCATCAGAACCCAGTTTGTTGAACGTTGTGTATCGTATGACTCGATCAATATGATTATGAATCACAATTCTCAGGGAGAGGCAGTATGGGATAAATATTCAACCGTTTCTCCAATAGATATTCACAACGAATTAAAAATTGAATTTGATAAATTAATTGAAGATTTAGGAATTCAGGAGGATTGGTTTAATGCTGTCTGATCTAGCAGAGGAAGTTTTGAGCGATTCTGGTGTTGATTTGAATGCTAACGATCACATTGAATCACATGTTTTTTTACTGATAATAGAGAAACTCCGCGCCCGGGTGGGTGCGGAGATGGTTGACGCGACACTGGATGAAATTATCAAATATTTTTTTGATACAGAACGAACCTCGCAAGACGATCTTAGTCGAATTGCTAAGATTGCTCGCCCAGCAGCACCTGTAACACCAGAGAATTTAGCGGGGTATCAGGAACTACTGAAATTCGATAAAATTTTTATAAATTTAATAAAATCTGCTCAGGCAGATGATTTCATCGGGTTAATAACCTACAGTGCGATTCGGTATGGATTACTACTCGATGATAATTTGATTTGTAGTTGGTATGATCAAAATTGGTTAACAAATTTACGCCGAGTCAATGATGAATACTGGTTTGTTTTAAATAAACCTAAGCAAAAAATTGGAATGGTATGGACGCCTGATAACTTCACGCTCGCACTGATTAGTAAGTTTCATGATCGTTTTAAAAAAAATAATAAATGGTTTTTTAATATTAAAAAATTATTAGATAAACACATGGATTCATCTGGATTGAATACCAAAAATAAATTTTTATCGGCAATGAAAGCTCTTCTGCATAATTATTATCCAGGATTCATTATAGAGAGTTTATCTAATCGTAAAAATAATAGAGGGCTAAGCGAGATCGGTCATATTCGTAGAATAACCCGTCTAGTTCCACCTAATGCTAAGGTCAAAAAAAGAAATTGTTCAAAGAAAAGCCGAAAAAATTCTAAGGGCAAATCGCTTCGTATAATCACCGATTCACTCAAAGTTGTGAGTAGCTCGGATGAATTTTTAGAAAAAATTAAGCATGTGGAATTTTCACCAGTAGTTAAGTTGATTATAGATTGTTCTGTTTTTTATGCGAATAATGAAACTGAGGCTGGAACAAAATTGAAAATTTCAGCGATCTATCGAATAATTAATGATTTGACAGATCGTTTTACTGGTGAGTTTAAAGATCAAGATTTGCAATTTTTACCAGATGAGGAATTGTTAGATAGATTCAAGCAAGTAATTTTAAATTCTAAAGAACACTCGAAGTTTAACATTCAGAAATCGATTAATTATTTTTTATGGTTTTTGCATAATTATCAAAATCGACCAAGATTTTCAATAAATATCGTTATAAGTAGAAAATCTGAACCTCACCCAGTTATGATTTTTCCATGGGAATATTCTCATGTCCATAAAGTGCTTAAAAACGAGTTGAGAATGGAGCTATCTGATGATAAAAAAATTCTTATAAATTTTGCTCGAATGGCCTTAATACTCGGATATCGATTAGGGCTACGACGTGGTGAAATACAGAATATCAGATTGTGTGATTTTCATATGAATGGTTTTCCAATGTTAGTTGTAACACCCTATGAAGACAAGACTCAAAAATCTATTCATTCAAATAGAAATATTGCTATTGGCGGACGATTTAGTTCTGATGAAATGATATTTTTAAATGAATTTCTCGAATGGAGAAGGAAAAACTCAAAATCTAATGAAGATTTATTTCTAGACTGGGATTCTGAATTTTCGATTGTAACGAATCGGAATAAAATCTTCCTTTATTTGTCTACAGCTTTTAGGATGATAACCTCAGATCCAATCTGTGCATTTCATACATTAAGGCACAGTTTTGCTAGCAATAACATGTTCTATTTACAACTACGGAATGATGAATCAATTATAGAGAATAATTTTCTTGGTTTGGATGTTGAGCAAATTAATGAATTTAAAAACTATTATGATCGAGTTAAAACTCTGTCTGGTGGGACTCGAGTATTCAACCCATTGCATCAATTATCAATGGAATTGGGACATGCCTCACCTGAAACCACACTCAGAAATTATGTTCATTCTATTGATTTGATACTATCTAATTATCAGTCACGGCTATCGCCTGAATTGAGTACATTAGGGTTGGCGGATTTGTTTGATGTCGATAGAACCTCTATACAGAAAAAATTTAAATCTAATTCTGATGATCATTTACGTCCTAGTATTATTTATCGTGATTTCACACATAAAAAATTGAAAAAACTTGTTGAATCAGTTGATATTGATTCATGGAGATCTGTAGAAGACTCTTATCATTGTTTAAATCTGACTAAGCCGTTGCATGGATTCGACGGGTTTTTGAATGATTTGAAAAAATTTGATTGTAAAAAAATAACATTACGTCAATTATTAATGCGATACCCTGAACTAAGAAAGATTCGGAAAGATTTTTTATTGGACAAGGCGCTATATGATTTCCTAGTCAAGCATAATCTAATTAAATCTAAAGATTTACTGGATTCCATGATAGAGAATTTATCAAAATTGGCTGATTACGATCAGAGGTGTCGATATAAACGCTGGTGTACTCTGAGAAGGCATGCCGAGAATATAACTCTGGAAAATAACGCTAAGATAAAAAATACTCGCGGAGGGCAAGCGTTGGTGTATCTGATCAAGAGTCTAGGATGATTTTGATTTTTTAATGTTATCTAGATTGTATTAGTTCAGACCTGGTCTGAACTACTACATCTGATTTTTTGGATCTTTGCTATTGATTAAACACGGAATCCAACGGGTCACTCCCCGGATTCTCAGCATAATATTCATTGAGGCGTCTATTTTTTATGCCGGATATTATCAAATAGATTGATAGTCCGACGATGGTTAATAGTCCAATAATTACAAAAGCGTTCAGCATTTCAGTCAGCATAGAGACCTCTCAAATATCTGTTATTTGCAATCTAATTTTAGCGCAGTTCCAGATAGACTGGCGACCCCTGAAATTAAAACATTGCGTTGAGCTGTGCCATACTCACTGTATTCCAGTCCGCCGGAACCTCCAAGCCAATTTTCCCTATAGTCCACCAATGCATTGAAGCCGGCCTTTTGAATAATAGTCACAAACTTATCTCTATGGGCTGTAAAATTTTCGGAAAGAGCCACTGGTAGGCTATTGGTGCTATAGAATTGATAATACATAGGCCTGTACCCCAATATGGTACAGCTTATCTGTAATAGGCTATGGTCGGAGTTCAAGAGGCCCATCCAAAGGGGTTGAGTGCTGTTCTCGGCCAGCGATGATTGGTATAAGCCAATCATCATAAGCCCTGACAGTATCCTTAGCCTAAACCTCACTAGAGTACACCTTGTATTGCATGAGTTTTAATTCGCACGAGTGTTTGTTCAATACACGGTCTGTTTTTCCTAAAAAGCTTTTCTCAGTGTAATACCACTGTGAAGAAGGCAAGTTATGAATCTGTCCTACCAGCTTGTAATGTACGCCCGGAGCAACGTCGATCGTTGCTTTAGCATGCCCGACCTTTGGATCATTATTTCCACCCATGACATTGGGGTTTAAATCGCATTCGTAATCGATCTCATGTTGGCCAGGTAAGATCGCGTGTTTTGATTGAGGTAATAAGGCTAGTTTTTTCCCATCAATGGAATTGATTATCACACCAGACCCCATCCCCCAACCCGAGTTACCGTTGTTTTCAATGATAGCAACGTCGGTGATTGGGCGTTTTTCGCCGTCGTAAAAATCCGTGACGCCATGGCCAACCAAACTTTTCATGGTGCTACAGCCACTTAAAACTGTCGTCAGAATCAATAAAGCTGAAGAAATCGATTTCATTTAGTACGTCCCTTGTGTGGTTTGTTCTCAAAATGAGTAAAATAAAACTATAAATTATTCTTCTAGGAGAGACAATAAATGATAGTTACCCTATAAATACAAAGTTCTAATACTTTTTACGCTCTGTATCTGTCACTTATAAGTACTCAATTTGGGTAAACAGTCGTATGTTCTCATGATGAGAACATGATTAAGACCATAGCATCTCCAAAGTACGGCAAACTTATCGGCTGGTTAATCGCAGCCAGGAAGGCTCGTGGGTTGAGTTTGCGCGAGTTGTCTACTTCCCTAAACATCACGCTGACAGCGGTTCACAGGATAGAATCGCTAGAACGTCGGCTGGATGTGTTTGAGTATGTGCAGTATTGCCATGCCTTGGGTGTTGATCCTATTGATGGCATCAAAATGCTCAGATGATGATTGTTGTTGTGTGCTTCTAACAAACCGAATACACCTTCTTAGTTCTATGAAGCTATAAAGTAAGAAGGCGCGTTACGGTGTATTTTCCTTAGTTTGTCGCGTCGGGTAGAAGTCGTGCAAAGCTTGTTCGTAAGTCTCCAAGAGTCTGAAACTCTTTTGGTCGGGTGTGCATCTTTTGATGCACCCAAAGTCTCACCGCGTCGTGATTACCTACCCCCGAACGAATGCCAAGATACGAAGACAATCCCCGCCCGTCTTGAATCTCATAAAGAAATATCAACCAATCAGCGATGCTGTGAGCTTTTGGAGCTACCCACAAAGGTTCGAAGTGCGCATGGTGCATCACAATTCATCCCCCTTCGATAATATGTCCTTTATGCTCTTGGGCGATTCCTTCTCAAAGCGTTGCTCCAGTAACCGATCGAACGCCGAGCCATCTTGGCGGGTGAGGTTGGGTACATAGCGTGAGTACACACGAAACAGCATCTCGGTGGTGGTATGGCCCATCTGTCGCGCAATCCACTCTGGGCTTTCCCCAGCAGCCAACCACAAGGTCGCAGCCGTATGGCGCGTCTGATAAGGGCGTCTTTGCTTGATCCCTAAATAGCGCAGCAATGGATACCACACGCGCTTAGTCACATTGTTATGTGATAAAGGCGTGTCATTGCGGGTTGAGAACACCAACTCCTGGCGGCGAGTCAGATTGCGCTGCTTCATCAGCGCGTCATACACCGGCTGCGACATATGAATCTCGCGTTGCGATCCATCCGTTTTGGTGTAAGTCATCTTGCCATCGACCACCGTTTCACGAATTAAAATCTGGCGACGCTCAAAATCCACGTACTTCCACTTCAAGCCATCAATTTCACCGGTACGCATGCCCGTAAAGAAACGCACCGTGTAATAGGCTTTAAAATCCTCACGAACATTCGCCAGAATGAGCTGAACTTCTTCAATGGAGAACGGCTCGACATCCACTCTTTGAATTTTGAGAGATTTGACCCCTTTATAAGGTGAGGTAAACTCATAGCGGTCAGCGGCTTCATTCATAATCATCCTCAACGGGGTCATAACCTTGTTGATGGTGGCAGGCTTTAGTTCACTGTTTTTCCGCTTTGGATCTTTGGCGAGAGTGGAGCGGAAATTCAGGATGTCTGCTTTGGTGATGTCGTTGACTCTTTTACTACCCAACCTAGGAATCACGTACGCATTAATATTCGTGATCACCGTCATCAAATGGCTGTCACGCCATTCGATCTTCTTCTCGGCAAGCCACAACTCAGTAAACTCCTCTAAGGTTGGAAAGCTAGCATCCACAGAGTAGGGCGAGAGCTTGGCCGCCAGTACTTTTTTGTCCAGTTCGTCAAAGAAATCCGCCTTCGCACTTTTAGGAAAGTAATCGCGATAAACGAATGTACCTAGGGTTATTTCTGCCTCGATACGCTCAACAATCTTTTTCAAACGCTGACGATGTTGCGGCGTGTCTTCGAACTTGGTTTGCTCTCGGCAGCGTTGTCCTTTGTACTGAAAGTTAATTCTCAATTTACCACTTCGGGCAATAATAGAAGCCATGAGGATCCTCCTTATTGCAGAGCAATGTATTGAGTATTTATAGCCGGAGCCCTAAACATGTCGGCTTCGATTTTCTCCCAAACATAAAGGATCTTGCGCCCACCGAAAGGGCGGAAGTAATGCACCCCTTCAAGCAGGACCGAGTCCTTTAATTGGTTACGAATGGTACGAGCATCATATTTGATGCGTTTTGCTAGTTCTTCAGTGGTTAGATAGGTTTGGCTCATAATGAACTCCTTAGTGGTTGTTTGTAGCGTATAAGCTACATTAGAAGCGTAAGGAGTCCATGTCAAGATGTATTTGTAGCGTATGCGCTACAAAGATAGATTGAGGTGGCTATCTGATGTGGAAAGTCGGTTCACGTAGCACTCTGAGCGCGGTAAGATGAGTACAGAGAAATGAGAGTTAATAAAATGATTAGATTTAGATTAAAAGAACTTATTGCTGAAAAGGGTTTTCAGGAAGGGCGCAGAGTTACGATCGACGAAGTGGCCAAGGAGACAGGCGTTCATAGAACTACGCTCTCTAAAATAGCTAACCAAAAAGGCTATAAAACCAATACTGAGGTTTTAGATAAACTGTGCCGTTACTTTGGAGTCGAGATCGGACAAGTAGCTGAATATTTAGAAGAGTAACCAAGCCGCAGAGTCGTTAAGAGAAAATAAAACTACGTGCTTGTTAAAGGAATAATCATGGCAAAATTTATCTACCAAACACTCATGCTCACCTTTCTTAAGTTAGTGGCAGACGGTGCTGAACATGCTCTTCAAGAAGTCACTGAATCGTTATCACTTGAATTTAGCCCCATGGTTTGATGGATGATTTTCAAAACAGGATCTTTGGCCGTTTTAGAACACGAAGAATGATTAATGTGCAGCTTGAACGTTTTCAACCAGTTGCAACGACAGCGAATCATTCACAATCAACAAACGAATTATGATGAATTAAAAGCAGGAATTAAAACATGACAAGCTTGCAACAACGTGCCGAACTTCAACGCCAAATCTGGGCGATTGCCAACGATGTGCGTGGCTCAGTGGATGGCTGGGATTTTAAACAATATGTACTGGGAACGCTGTTCTACCGTTTTATCAGTGAAAACTTTGAAGCCTACATCACAGGCGGTGATGAAAGTGTTAATTATGCGGCCATGTGTGACGATGACGAAAACATCACGTTTGCTAAAGAGGATGCCATTCGTACAAAAGGCTATTTTCTTTACCCTAGCCAGTTGTTTAGCAATGTGGCGGCTAATGCACACAAAAACGAAAATTTAAATACGGATTTGGCGGCTATTTTTGCTGCAATCGAAAACTCAGCCAATGGCTATGATTCAGAAAAAGACATCAAAGGCTTGTTTGCGGATTTTGATACCACCAGTAATCGTCTGGGTAATACGGTAGAGGCAAAAAACAAACGCTTAGCCGCTGTGTTAAAAGGCGTGGCAGGTTTAACCTTCGGTAATTTTGAAGACAACCAAATTGATTTATTCGGTGATGCCTACGAGTTCCTGATTTCAAACTATGCCGCCAATGCGGGTAAATCCGGTGGCGAATTTTTTACCCCTCAGCACGTATCAAAATTGATTGCCCAACTCGCTATGCACGGCCAAACCAGCGTCAATAAAATCTATGACCCTGCGGCGGGTTCGGGCTCTTTGCTGTTACAAGCCAAGAAACACTTTGATGCGCATATCATTGAAGATGGTTTTTTTGGCCAAGAGCTCAACCACACCACCTACAACTTAGCGCGTATGAATATGTTTTTGCACAACATTAACTACGACAAGTTTAATATTCAGTTGGGTGATACCTTAACCGAACCGCACTTTTTAGATGACAAACCCTTTGATGCTATTGTCTCTAACCCGCCTTATTCGGTGAAATGGATTGGTAGCGACGACCCAACCTTAATCAACGACGACCGCTTTGCGCCCGCTGGCGTACTTGCGCCTAAATCAAAAGCCGACTTTGCCTTCGTGCTGCATGCCCTAAGTTACCTATCAAGCAAAGGCCGCGCTGCAATTGTTTGTTTCCCCGGTATTTTTTACCGTGGCGGCGCTGAGCAAAAAATTCGCCAATATCTGGTTGATAACAACTATGTTGAAACAGTGATTTCATTGGCTCCTAACCTGTTCTTTGGCACCACTATTGCCGTGAATATTTTGGTGCTGTCTAAACACAAAACCGACACCACCACCCAGTTTATCGATGCCAGCGGTTTGTTTAAAAAAGAAACCAATAACAACGTTTTAACGGACAACGAAGACGAAAAAAATCCGGGTCATATTCAGCAAATTATGAAGGCGTTCGCCAGCAAAGAGAACGTGGATCACTTTGCTAAATCGGTTGATTTGGACGTCATAGCAGGCAACAGCTACAACCTTTCGGTGAGCAGTTATGTAGAAGCGAAAGACAACCGCGAGCTAGTGGACATTACAGAGCTTAATGCCGAACTTAAAACTACTGTCGCTAAAATTGATGCGCTTCGTAGTGATATTGATGCCATTGTTGCAGAGATTGAAGGTGAGGAGCTTGAAGCATGAATCATTTGAGTTACATGGAAAAACTGCTAGATGGGGTTGAGGTTGAGTGGAAAAAGTTAGCTGATATTTTTCAGCTTAAGAATGGATATACACCATCAAAATCAAAAAAAGAATTCTGGGAAAATGGAACTGTTCCATGGTTTAGAATGGACGATATCCGAGAAAATGGTCAAATTCTGGATGAATCGCTACAGAAAGTCTCAGAGAGTGCAATCAAAGGTGGAAAGCTATTTCCTGAAAATTCAATAATAATTGCCACATCAGCAACTATTGGAGAGCACGCTTTGATTCGTGTTCCATTTTTAGCAAATCAGAGATTTACTAATTTGAGTTTAAAGCCAGTATATAAAGACACATTTAACAACAAGTTTATTTTCTACTACTGCTTTATGTTGGCGGATTGGTGTAAAAAAAACACAACCATGTCTAGCTTTGCATCTGTTGATATGGATGGATTTAAAAAATATCCTTTCCCAATTCCATGCCCGAATGATCCAAAAAAATCCCTGGAAATCCAGGCCGAAATAGTGCGCATTCTGGACGCATTTACCGCCATGACCGCCGAGCTGACCGCCGAGCTGACCGCCGAGCTTAACATGCGGAAAAAACAATACAACTACTACCGCGACCAGTTGTTAAGTGCTGAAAATGAAGGAGTAGAATGGAAAACATTAGAGCATATTTGTACCTCTATATCTGCTGGCGGAGATGTACCTAAAAATAGTTCTAAAGGTCAGACTGAGCCTACCGACGAATACCCATATCCAATTTATGCAAACGCTACAGGCGAAAAAGGATTATATGGTTTCACTGATGACTATAAAATTGACAGCGATGCAGTAACCATTTCTGCGCGTGGAGCAAAAGTCGGATACCACACTGTTCGAGAAGCTAAGTTCACACCAATTATTCGTCTAATTGTTTTAATAGCCAACAAAAATATAGTTAGTACGAGATATTTAAACTATGTTTTAGATATGACTCCCATTGGTGGTACTGAGGCTGGGATCCCGCAACTTACAGTTCCAATGGTCAAAAAGCTCACAGTTCCAATTCCTTTTCCAAATGACCCAAAAAAATCACTTATTGAGCAGGCTCGAATAGTTTCTATTTTGGATAAGTTCGACACCTTAACCACTTCGATCCAAGAAGGTCTCCCCCGCGAAATCGAGTTACGTCAAAAGCAATACGAATACTACCACGACTTACTGTTGAACTTCCCCAAACCTATGGAGGAAACAGCGTAAATGAGCGGTCAAATGTACAACCTGATCATGGCAAGCGTGCCTAGCTTTTACTCGGGCGATCAAGGGGAATTCACGATTCCGAAAGACAGGTTTCTTGAATACACGGAAGCCTCTATCAAAGGGCAATTTCAATCATTAGATCAGGGTGCAATAAATAAGCTCAAGAATCTGCCAACCATGTTTGCGGTCGAGGATGAAGTCGCTGATGCAAGAATTGGGAAAATTACCGATATTAAAGTTAATTCTAATAATTTACGCATTAAATATAGATTTGACAAAGACTACTACCCATTAACCAGAGGGCTTCTAAAGGAGAAACAACAAAAATTAGATATCGATGATTTTGAGTTTCACCGGGGGCATTGGGCCGTTAAGAAATGTGATATTTCTGAATTTTATGGGGAGTATTTAAAATCGCTTGCAGGGATTGCCCATAAATTAAAGAATACTGATAAAAAGGTGCAGTTGATCTATGCCTTTAACGGCACAGGTAAAACGCGTTTGTCGCGTGAATTTAAAGAGATCATCGCGCCGAAAGACGATGGGCAAGATGCGCTTGACGATGCAGAGCAAGCGCCACTGTCACGCCACAAGATTTTGTATTACAACGCGTTTACGGAAGACTTGTTTTACTGGGATAACGACTTAGATGCTGATGCCGAGCCGAAGCTAAGAATTCAACCCAATACGTTTACCGATTGGATTTTGCAAGACCAAGGGCAAGACATGAACGTGATCAGCACGTTCCAGCGTTATGCCAACGATAAACTAACGCCACGCTTTAATCCGCAATACACGGCTAAAGACAAAGACGGTAAAGACGTTACCGTCAAAGCCTTTTCTGAGGTGACGTTTTCACATCAAGGTGGCGATGACGAACCGGATAGAAAAATTAAAATATCAAAGGGTGAAGAAAGTAACTTTATTTGGAGTATTTTTTATTCATTGCTCGAACAAGTGATTAGCATCTTAAATGTACCAGAAGAAGCTGATCGCGAAACTGACCAGTTTAACCAATTAAAGTATGTGTTTATTGATGATCCAGTAAGTTCGTTAGATGACAACCATCTAATAGAGTTGGCTGTTGATTTAGCTCGTTTAATTAAGTCGAGTGATTTCGCTATTTCTGGCCTTAAGTTCATCATCACTACTCATAATCCGCTTTTTTATAATGTTTTGCATAACGAGTTCAACAAAGCACCCAAGTTTGTTTTGCGCAATCTCGATGATGGCCAGCATGACCTGATTGAGCAAAAAAATGATTCGCCCTTCTCGTATCACCTGCATTTAAAGAATGAGTTAATGAAAGCAGCAGACTCAGGCGATATCCACAAGTACCACTTTAATTTTTTGCGAAATGTACTCGAAAAAACCTCAACGTTTTTGGGCTACGAAGAGTGGGGGGAGCTGTTGCCCGGTGTCAAAGGTGATCGGGCGGCAGGTAAAGTTAACCCGTATGCACGTGTGATTAACCTGTATAACCATGCAAAACACGCAGGCCATGAAGTGGCCGAAGTCGAAGAAGATCATAAGCGCGTCTTTAAGTTTTTAGTGAAAGAGATAGACAATATTTATAAAGGGACGAGAGCACCTTCATGAGTAAACCTAACAAAACACACCTAACTAACATTCGCTCATCGGCTGCCGAGTATCTAACTTTTATCGCCGCAACCGGCGAAGGCGGTATTGAAGCGATTTATGCCGACGAGGATATTTGGTTAAGCCAAAAAATGATGGGCGTGTTGTACGATGTAGAAACTAATACCATTAACTATCATCTTAAAAAAATTTTTTCCGACAGTGAATTAGAAGAAAATTCAGTTATTCGAGATTTTCGAATAACTGGCCGTGATGGTAACCATAAGGAGGCAGCTTAATGGCCTATCAACCGCCGTTTACCATTACTAGTGAAATTGTCAATTTGGTGGCACAAATCAGCCAGCAGGTGGGTGAGTTAAACGCCAGCCAGCTCAATGCCTCGCCGCAACTGCGCAAGCAAAACCGCATTAAAACCATTACCGGCACGCTGGCGATTGAAGGCAATACCTTAACCGAAGAACAGATCACTGCCATTGTTGAAGGTAAGCCCGTGCTGGGCAGCGTGCGCGAGCTGGCCGAGGTAAAAGGTGCAATTGCGGCTTATGATGCACTGCCTAAATTCACACCCAGCTCCATTGACGATTTACTCGCTGCTCATGGTTTAATGCTGTCAGATATTCTGGTCAATGCGGGTGAGTTTCGCAGTAAAGGCGTGGGGATCCATAAAGCGGGTGTGGTGCACCACGTTGCACCGCCTGCGCATCAAGTATCCGGTTTAATGGCTGATTTAATCCAATGGCTCAAGCAAACAAAAGACCACCCATTGATCGCCAGTTGTGTATTTCATTACGAATTTGAGTTTATTCACCCCTTTGCCGATGGTAACGGTCGTATGGGGCGGTTATGGCAAACGCTGATTTTGTCCAAGTGGCATCCGTTGTTTTTATCTTTGCCGCTAGAAAGTGTGATTAAAGACCATCAGCAAGCCTATTATCACGCCCTAGAGCAGGCAGATAACCAAGCGGATAGCACGCCGTTTATTCATTTTATGTTATCGGTTATTCAGCAAACACTTGCTCAAAACGCCTCTGTAAACGCCCCCGTAAATGCCCTTGTAAATTTATCTGAGCTTAAAACGCCTGAGGCCATTTTAGCCTTGCTTACTAGCACGCCCGAGCTAACCCGACAACAGCTCGCTGATACCTTGAATAAAGACGTTAGAACCATTGGTCGCGCCATTAGCAAGTTGCAAAAAGAAGGCAGGTTAACTCGGGTAGGTTCAGATAAAACCGGCCATTGGCAAGTCACTGAATAATGCGACGCCGTGGCTATTGCCATATTGGAAAACACCACGGCTAACAAAAAAGGATGTAAACGAATGACAACGTATAAAACGGTTGCTGAATCCAATAATTTTATTGTTTTGGATAAATACACTAAAGAATGGAAAGTTGCTGAGAACTTTCAAAGCGAAGGTGATTTAGAACGTGAGCTGATTCAGGACCTAAGCAACCAGGGCTATGAGTATTTACCTGCGCTTACGACACCCGATGCCATGATGGCGAATGTGCGCAAACAGCTACAAGCCCTCAACAAGGTCCAGTTTACTGATGCCGAGTGGGCTCGCTTTTGCGAGCAATACCTGAACACACCCAGCGACAATATTCTCGACAAAACCCGCAAGGTGCACAGTGACTATATCTTCGATTTTGTCTTTGATGATGGCCATATAGAAAACATCTACCTGTTCGACAAGAAAACCATTGCTCGTAACAAAGTGCAGGTCATTAAGCAGTTTGAGCAAACGGGCCAGTCTGCCGGACAGGCAGGAAGCCATGCCAACCGTTACGATGTGACGATTTTGGTCAATGGTTTGCCTTTGGTGCAAATCGAACTTAAAAAGCGTGGTGTGGCTATTCGTGAGGCGTTTAACCAAATACATCGCTACAGCAAAGAAAGCTTTAATGCAGAGAACTCCTTGTACAAGTTCTTGCAGCTGTTTGTGATCTCGAATGGCACCGACACGCGCTATTTTGCCAATACCACCAAGCGCGACAAGAACAGCTTCGATTTTACGATGAACTGGGCGAAGTCAGACAATACGCTGATCAAGGATTTAAAAGATTTTACCGCCACTTTTTTCCAGAAAGAGACCTTGCTTGAAGTAATCTTGCGTTACTCGGTATTTGATGTCAGTAACACCCTGCTAGTGATGCGCCCCTACCAGATTGCGGCCACTGAGCGTATTTTATGGAAGATAAAGAGCGCATTTAACGCTAAAAATTGGAGCTCTCCTAGTAATCAAAATAAGGAAAGCGGCGGGTACATTTGGCACACCACGGGTTCAGGCAAAACGCTCACCAGCTTTAAAGCGGCACGTTTGACCACCGATTTAGACTGTATCGATAAAGTCTTTTTTGTGGTGGACCGTAAAGACCTCGACTACCAGACCATGAAGGAATATCAGCGTTTCTCCCCTGATAGTGTGAATGGCTCAGACAGTACCGCAGGGCTTAAGAGCAACCTGGATAAAGACGATAACAAGATTGTCGTTACCACTATTCAAAAGCTCAACAACTTAATCAAAAGCGAAAGCGATTTAGCGATATACAACAAGCAAGTGGTCTTTATTTTTGATGAGTGTCATCGAAGCCAGTTTGGTGAAGCGCAGAAAAACCTGAAGAAGAAATTCAAAAAGTACTACCAGTTTGGCTTTACCGGTACGCCAATTTTCCCTGAAAACGCCTTGGGTGCTGAAACCACGGGCGACGTGTTTGGCCAGCAGTTGCACACGTATGTGATCACGGATGCCATTCGTGATGAGAAAGTACTCAAATTCAAAGTGGACTATAACGATGTGCGCCCGCAATTTAAGAGCATTGAGACTGAGCAGGATGATAAAAAACTGAGTGCAGCGGAAAACAAGCAAGCGTTTTTACATCCGATGCGTATTCGTGAAATCTCGCAGTATATTCTCAATCATTTTAATCAGAAAACTCATCGAGCTCATTCAGGTGCGAAAGGGTTTAACGCCATGTTTGCGGTCAGCAGTGTTGACGCGGCGAAAGCGTATTATGAAACCTTTAAAACATTACAGGCCGAGACTGAACATGGCCCGACAAGTAAACCTCTGCGCATTGCGACTATCTTCTCATTTGCGGCCAATGAAGAGCAGGACGCCATTGGTGATATTTTAGATGAGAGCTTTGAAGTTAGCGCGATGAACAGCAGCGCAAAAGAGTTTTTGAGCGCCGCGATTAACGATTACAACGCCATGTTTAAATCTAACTATGGTGTGGACAGTAATGGCTTTCAAAATTATTACCGTGACCTTGCCCAGCGAGTGAAGAATCAAGAAATAGATCTGCTCATAGTGGTTGGTATGTTTTTAACGGGCTTTGATGCGCCTACGCTCAATACCTTGTTTGTTGACAAGAATTTGCGCTATCACGGCTTGATGCAGGCGTTTTCTCGCACCAATCGCATTTATGATGCGACGAAAACCTTTGGCAATATTGTTACCTTCCGGGACTTGGAACAGGCAACCATTGACGCCATCACCTTGTTTGGTGACAAAAACACCAAAAACGTGGTGTTGGAGAAGAGCTACAAAGAATACATGGAAGGCTTTAACGATATTGTTACTGGCCAAGCGCGTCGAGGTTTTGTTGATATCGTAAAAGAGCTGCAAGAACGTTTTCCAAACCCAGAAAATATTGAGAAAGAACAAGATAAAAAAGAATTTGCCAAGCTGTTTGGTGAATATCTAAAAGCAGAAAATATTTTACAAAACTACGATGAGTTTGCTGGATTAAAAGCACTGCAAAGCTTAGATACCAGTGATGAACAAGCTGTTGAAGCGTTCAAGTCAAAGTACTATCTGGTCGATACTGACATCGAGGCAATGCAAACCATCGATATGCCGAGCGAGCGTGCTATTCAAGATTATCGCTCTACCTACAACGATACCCGCGACTGGTTGCGACGCGATAAAGAAGGTCAGGACAAAGATAAGTCAACGGTAGACTGGGACGATGTGGTCTTTGAAATTGATTTGCTTAAATCGCAAGAAATCAACCTCGATTACATTCTTGAACTGATTTTTGATCACAATAAGAAGAACAAGAGCAAAGAAGGCTTGATTGAAGAAGTCCGCCGTATGATTCGCGGTAGCCTTGGCAATAGAGCGAAAGAGAGCTTAGTGGTTGATTTTATTAACCAGACAAATCTGGATGAGATCAATGACAAGGCCAGCATTATCGACGCCTTCTTCAAGTTCGCCCAGGCGGAACAGAAACGCGAAGCTGATGCCATTATTGCCTCTGAAAAGCTCAATATCGATGCTGCCAAACGCTATATTGCCTCATCACTCAAACGTGAGTACGCCTCTGAAAATGGCACTGCACTTAATGAGGCGCTGCCCAAACTTAGCCCATTGAGCCCACAGTACCGAACCCAGAAGCAAACAGTTTTTCAGAAAATTGCCGCTTTTGTTGAGAAGTTTAAAGGTGTGGGTGGGCAGTTATAAAAGGCCTTTTAGAGAGGTATTAATGGAGGAAGCGGTTTGCTAAGAGCTATATCAGATTTGTTGGAGTATTCACCAGGACTGAAAGGACGTCAAATTGCCAAGGAGCTGAGACTGGATAAATCTCAAGTGAACTCGTTTCTTCACAAAAACCAGGATAAGTTTGTGAAAAACTCAAATCATGAATGGAGCCTGATACGGGCTCATCACGTCGAAATTGATTTCGCTACCGGTTGGATTGATGATAAAGCCTTTGAGAGTGCTATCGGTAAGCTTGCGTATCAAAATGATGCCACAAAGGTAACATTTAAATTCGGCATCGATTGTAAGTTTTTGCTGATAGCATTGGCCCGTTTTCTTGCCCTCGCGAATCAGCTTACTGCTATTGGGAAGGATGTGGTGATAGATACTACAGCATGTCCTAATACACACAGTTTTTTTAGCAGAAATGGCTTCTTTGATTATCTTAAGCAAAGTGTAACTTGTTTTCCTGAAAGGCCCGTTATGTCAGCTGCTAAAACTTATCGGGATAATAGCGATACCTTGGTCGAACTAGGAGAAATTGCACAGCCAACCCAAAACAAAGAGCTTGTGATTCGTTTGGGCGACAGGTTTGTAGAGCATTCTTCAGCTAGCTATTTCTTAGCGGCTAAGACTGTTTTTTCAGAGCTTGTAGGCAACGTAACTGATCACAGTGAATCCCAAATACCCGGACTAGCAGGCCTGCAAGTATATCGACCGTATAATAAACCAAAGCATATTCAAACTGTTATATCCGACTCTGGTTTAGGTATTGCCACTACCTTGAGAACAACGTTACAAAGTGAACATCCGAAGTTATACGCACAGTTTTCAGCAGAAACTGTTGAGAATGATATTTCGCTCGTTCAAAAAGCATTTACATCTGGTGAGGTTAGTCGTTTTGGTAAAGGCCGGGGGCTAGGCTTTAAGAGTAGTCGAGAGCACGCTAGTAAAGAGAAAGTTATCATTGTTATCAGGCAGCTAACTTTCTCATTGGCTTTGGAATACTCGAAGGGTCAACTTATCAATGTTTCTGAAGATCGGGGATTGGTCCCTATAACAGGAACCCATATCTGTTTTGACTTCTATGTTGACAATTTCTGATAAATAGTATCAACTTAAGCAGATGAAACAGTTAACTCATAAAATTCTTCTTTCAGAAGTAGTAGGTTCTGATCATGCCTTTGGTAACGATGAAGGTAGTGAAGTCTATGTGAAGATTAAAAAGATCGTTGATGGACATCCATCATGCGATATTTTTGCTATTAGCTTGGAAGGGATTCGGTTCACTGATGCTTCATTTCCTCGTGAAAGTGTAATCTCGTTGGCTAAAGCATTAAAAGGTGAAAAAGGTTTTTACCTTTCTAATGTTCCGAGTCGGGATCTTCTGGACAATTGGTCTTATGGCGCTAAAGCTAAAGATCAGCCTCTTCTAGTCAAGAGCGATAGCGGTTACGAAGTGCTCGGTGTGAAACTTAGTGCGACTGTCAAAGAGCTTCTAGATTTTGTTATTGCAAAAAAGACAGTGACTTCGTCACATGTATCTAAGCACTTTGACATTTCAGCACAGAATGCCAGTGGTCGATTGAAGAAGCTTCATGCTACAGGTCTTGTGTTAGGTCAAAAAGAAGTGGCAGAGTCAGGTGGACTGGAATTTGTCTACCGATCAATTTTGTAGTTTTTTTTGATTTTCTGGTTAATCTGATTGCGTTAATCAGAATTGAAGTTTATTGTTTGATCAGATCCTTTGGATCTTTTTTATTAATATCTGATAAATGTGATTAATTTAAGCAGAATAGGAGGCTATATGGCTACAAATCCCCCATCAGGTGACGGACACAGAAACGGTGCCGTTAAAGGTAGATCTCAGACTCAGACGCCAAGCGGACATTGGGTAAAGCGAGATGCTGATACTGGTCGATTCATGGATATAAAGACATCCGACAAAACACCTTTTAAAGATGTCAGGAAGGAGAAATAGTTTGGCTAATGGTAAAACCCATTTGGTCGTCGGGGCTGCGGTTGGTTTAACCGTTGCCCTGGCGGACAACAAAAAACAAGCGGTCAGTCACCATCCTGTAACTGCCATTACGGTTGGCTCTCTATTTGGCAAGCTTCCAGATATTTTGGAACCCTCTTTGGGTAACCCTCACCATCGCCAGTTTTGCCACAGTCTATTGGTGTTAACTGCACTAGGTGTTGGTCTCAAACATTTGTATGAGTGGCAACCGGAAGAGGCAATTGATAAGTGTCTTCGCGGGCTGGGGCTAATCGCTGGATGTGCTTATGTCAGCCATTTGCTCTGTGATGCGACAACACCGCGCTCACTTCCTTTAATTGGTAAACTATAGGAGTTTTGAATGGTCGCTAAAGTCACAAGACCCATAGACCGTAAAGTTGAGCGAGAACTTTGGGCTCGTGCCGCTGCTCGTTGTCAGTTTAGCGGGTGTAATAAATTGCTATACAAATCAGCGGTGACTCAGGAATCGGTCAATGTCTCTCAAAATGCTCATATTTACGCATTTTCTGAGAATGGGCCTCGTGGTTGGGGACTCTTTAAAACTAAGCCAACCAGCTTGAATGACGTCAGCAACCTCATGTTGATGTGCTATGACTGTCACAAAAAAATTGACCAGAAAGGCAGCGAAGATAGGTATCCAGCCGACCTCTTGATTAGTTGGAAAATGCAGCATGAGCAACGAATAGAAATCCTCACAGGCATTGCTCCTGATCGCAAATCAAATGTTGTCTTATATGGTGCCAATATTGGAACCGAAAGATCACCGATGAATTATCACGGTTGTGTTGAGGCAATGTTTCCGAATTGGTATCCGGCAACTGAAAAGCCAGTGACACTATCCATGGTATCAGAGCTGAAAGATCACTCTGAACAATATTGGCAAGCAGAGTCGCAACACCTAACGAAGCGTTTTCAAAGTAAAATTTCATCGATCATCGAAGAGGATTCTTGTAAGCATTTTTCATTGTTCGCGTTAGCTCCTCAACCATTGTTAATAAAACTTGGCGCTTTGCTCACCGACAAAATTGATGTCGAGACTTATCAGCTGCATCGAGAGCCTAAAGGCTGGTTTTGGCAAGACTGTTCAGATGATTTTGAGTACATCATCAACAGACCTCAAAATATGGAGGGAAAGCCAGCCCTGGTACTTTCTTTGAGTGACCATGTGTCGCATGAGCGAATTACTCGGGTTATAGGGCCAGATACATCGATTTGGGAAGTGACTATCAAGCACCCTCATAATGATTTCATGCAGTCAAAGCAGCAGCTCTCCTTGTTCAGGAAGTGCATAAGAAAACTGATTGTTGAAATCAAGAATACACACGGCGATGCGACTCCACTGCAAATTTTTCCTGTGATGCCAGTATCGTGTGCCGTCGAATTAGGACGGGCCAGAATGCCTAAGGCTGATATGCCATGGCTTATTTATGACCACGACATAAAAACACAACAATTTGTAATGGCAGTCGAGCTTCGAGGAGATCTCCATGAGTAATACTAAAAGTAACGATGTTCTAAACACAATTCTGGAAAAAATTGAACTACCAGACAGTGCTTATGAAAAGGCTGAAAAACGCTATAAGGATCTAGGTGATTGGTTACATCGCCCAGAGTCAACATGCGTGAATTTTGATCCCCACGTGTTTTCTCAAGGTTCCTTTCGTCTAGGTACGGCGATTAGGCCCGATTCAGAAGAACAGTATGACCTAGACATGGGTTGCAATCTTCGGCGTGGCCTGGATAAAACGTCCATCACTCAAAAGCAATTAAAGCACCTAGTCGGTCATGAATTAGAGCTTTATCGAAACGCCAGAGGCATTAAGGAAGAGCTAGTCGAGAAAAAACGCTGTTGGCGCTTAGAGTATGCCGATGGGCTTAGCTTTCACATGGATATAGTTCCGTGTGTGCCAGAGAGTGATACAGGAAGAGGCCTTTTGAAAAAGCGGATGGTCGAAAACTCTAAGTTTGATGAAAACTTGGCTCAAAGCGTGTCTCAGCTTGCAGTTTCGATTACCGACAACACAGATTCCACTTATGCAGTTGTGAATGAAAACTGGCGTATCAGCAATCCTGAAGGATATGCTCGATGGTTTGAAACGCGCATGAAAACCGCGCGTTTAGTAATAAACGAACGCGAAATGCGATTTAAAGCCAGTATAGATAGTCTGCCATATTATCAATGGAAGACACCCTTACAGCAGGTTATCCAATTATTGAAGCGTCATCGTGACACTATGTTTAAGAATAATGAGGATAGTAAGCCAATATCGGTAATTATCACTACATTGGCTGCTAAATCATATAAAGGTGAAAGTGATTTGGCTTCAGCGTTGAATACGGTGCTCTCCGAGATGGATGACTATATTTCTGCACAAGCGCCAATGATTCCGAATCCAGTCAATCCAGCCGAAGATTTTGCAGACAAGTGGTATGACGAAAAATCTGCTCAATACCGATTGCAAGAAAATTTTTATAAATGGCTATATCAAGCTAGAGCTGATTTTAGTGCTCTTTGTTCAAGTGATGATACGCAACGAATAGTAAATGCGGCGCAAAATGGTTTGGATCTGAAGCTTGATTCAAGTTCGGTAGCACGTCTCTTGGGTATTCCTGCGGTAACAACAAAACCAACGTTCGCAATTCAATCATCTGACCCAAAGCCATGGTTTAAGCAATAGATGAAGCACTGGAAGGCTGTAGGCCTAGAGGCTTTTCTCTCGGCCTATCCGAACATTAGATTAGTAGATGTCCATGCAGATAAGATTGAGTTGCAGGGAGAGTATCAGTTAAAAGCACAGCTAGCTGGAAGTCGGTTTATTGAGCGAACATTTTCTCTAAGGATTATATGCCCAAGTGATTATCCTAGGGCTTTACCTGTGGTGTTTGATACAGCTGGTTACTTTCCTCGTAAGCAGGACTTCCATACTTACTCTGATGGATCATTTTGTCTTGGCTCAGACCTGAAAATTAAGTCAATTTTAAAAACCGACTCGTCATTGACAACCTTTTTCGAAAAGATTGTTGTCAGGTTTCTTTATTCGGTGTCCCATCGGGTTGAATTTGGCAACTTTCCATATGGCGAACTGGACCATGGTGAGAAAGGCCTGATTGATGATTATTCTCAGTTGTTCAATGTCAATGGTAAAGCATCAGTTCTACGGGCTCTGAAAGCGTTAGGTTTGCGCAAGCGTGAGGCAAATAAATTACCTTGTCCATGTGGTTGTGGTGATCGTCTTGGCTCGTGTGACTATCGGTTTGTCTTGAACGAGTTTCGTCAAGTTGAGCGTCGCCGATGGTTTCGCGCTCATCTATTCGAAGCTTTTACACCGATTCCCCCCCCCCGAAAAGAGATCTGGTAGATTGATTAACAAAACACGTAAAAATGTATTGTGATTTTGTAGGGTAGAGGTCAAAAATTAAGATAGCAGTGAAATGTCATTTTTTGCTTGGGCACAAATCGGGCACATTTAGGGCACAGCTAAGATTTTGTAAGTGGTCACTTACTTGGCAGGCCTTACACTGATGGCCCGCCCGGCAGAATTCGAATCTGCGACCTCTGCCTCCGGAGGGCAGCGCTCTATCCAGCTGAGCTACGGGCGGTTAGGACTCAGGTTACTTTTAACGGACCGCTGAGCCGCAGCATTGTATACGTTTTTTCTGCTCTGCTCTACTTCCTGTAGTACCCTTTAAGCTTTTGGCTTTACACAGGTAATGAAGTGCAGTTGCCAGTGTAATCCTACCTTGCCATTCGCCAGTGTTTCGAAGCCTAGTAATTGATCTAGCGCGTTTTCTATCTCTGTTGCTGATGCTAGGTCAATACCAAACATGAGTTTGCAGTAGTCAGCAGCTTGTTCGGAGGAATCAAAACACCAGTAGTAATTTCGATTTTCAGCTTTGGTTACAATAAAGCCTGCTTGTTCTAAGTCGATTAAATCTTGGCTACTGAAGTACCAACCGTGATGGCCCATACTGTTGTGTTGTCCCATCCAGCCATCAAGAAAATCCGCTGTTTTAGAGTCTTTATGCGCGTCAGCTAGAACTAGAACTCCTTCTGCTTTAAGAACTCGAAAGAGTTCTCCAAATAGTGGTTTTTTATCTTCGGTGTGATGTAAACCCGCCAAACTTAGGGCTAGGTCAATGGTGTTACTGGCATCAGGCAAATTATCGAGCCGACATAGTGTTATCGGGTGACGGCTACCCGAATGACAGTGTTGCTCGAATAGTTTTGCAAATAATTCACTGGTTTCAATATGATGAATATGAGTGTCATTAGGCAGATAGTTGGCAAGGTAACCGCCGCCTGAAGGGACATCTAGAATGCGCATATTCGGAATAATGTCCAAGCCACTGAGTATAGCCTGAAACTCTTGATCACGTGCCGATGGCCAGTCTAACATGGCCTTGTGGTAAGCATCTGCTCGCTGATCAAAAATAGCTTGATAGGTTGTGGCGGGTTTAAACACAATTAAATCCTTGAGACAAACTCTTCGAATTTACCAGAAGGAGCTCGCGGTACGTTATTAACCAGATGAAGGGTTACTTTGAAAGGGTAACCTATAGCTTTTTGAATTATTTCTTCGGCTTGTCGACACTGCTCCGATGTTGGCGTATCTGGCGCTTCAATATTAAGTCGTAATTCTTCAACACTAAGTTGTTCTATCTGAAAGCGCGCGAGGGGGAATAAATTCATCAATGCCATTGGATTGTAGGCTGGCCAGCTTTTATCGCCATTTGGATAAGATACGAGATTTCGTGAGCGACCAATAATGCGTTCTAATACGGGTAAATTAATTCCGCAATCACATTTTTTTCCAGGAATGGCGTAGTCACCAATTTCATACCGAATGAGTGGCATTAAGTAATTTTGCAAAGAAGTGACAATAACACGACCCACTTGGCCAGGGGTACAAGGTTGATTATTGTCATCTAGTATTTCCACCATGCAATTTTCTAATTGAATATGATAATGGTCATATAGAGGACATTGAAGAGCAATATATCCGATTTCTTGAGAGCTGTAGATGTCATGAATTTTGCAGTTGAACGCTTCCATTACTAATGTTCTGACGAATGGAGGTAGGGTTTCTCCTAATGTCGAAATATTATGTAAGCTATTTAGTTTTTGTTCTCTTATTTGTATTTTGGCTAGCTCTTGCAGTGTGCTCGGGTAGGTCACTAAGTATTTAGGTTGATGTTCGACTAACCACTGATATTGGCGTTCAACTGGCTCTGAGCTATTTAGTAGCATAGCGGGAGCGCTATATCCCAAAATTGCCGTCGATAAGCCCCAGTTGTTACTGGTTTGACCTGGGTATAAGGCTTTGCCATCCGCTAGAAATTTTATCGCTGCTAGCGAAGCGGTTAAATCTCTTTTAGCCCATAAGTGGTCTCGCATTGTGAATGCTCGCCAAAAAAATTGAGCATACTCTGTTGTCCATGTATGTACTGGGCGTCCGGTAGAGCCAGAGCTACGAAAATCGAAGTGTTTACCATGATTTTTAGGTGGATTCTTACTTATTAATAGCTCTTCATTGGCTTGTAATTCTTTACGGGTCAATATCGGGAATTTATTCCATTCAATATTGCCATTCATGGATCGTATTTTGGGGTGCTGCTGGTAGTAAGGGACAGAACTTAATGCATGAGCCAAAATCGATTGTATCGATTTGCTTTGAAGGCTGGTTTGAAGTGCTGTCGGAGTCTTTTCGCTTTGTAGTAGTTTAAATTGTAAAGCGAGCGGGAGTGCTTCTTCTGCTGATGGAAGACTAATCATCCGTACTACTACCTTCAGAGTTATCGGTTAATTCCGCCTCAATGTTAGGGTAGCGGCTTTTATGTATCATAAGTAGGCGGTCGTATATTTCGGGGTCAGTTTTTTTGAACTTTTTGAGTTCCGTAATAGCCTCATTTTTTAATTCATTTTCTTTTTTCAACCGTTTCTTTTCATGTGCTTCTCTTTCTTCTTTTGAACGTGATCTATTTTCTTCGTGTTTTTCTTGCGCATCTAATCTGGCGGCTTCTCTTAATGCTTTTGCTTTTAAAACTAATTGGCGCTGCTCACTTTCTTGTGTGGATAACTTTGCGATTGACTGGTCGGTTAGGTGTGGAGTTGATGAATCGTCATTCGCTTTAATTAGTGTGCTGCGTTGATATTCGCCTTTCGGTAACACTTGTAGCGTGATGATATTTTTTTGATCATTGAACGTTTTAATTATTGAGAAGTTTTGATCTAAAAAGCGTAGTACTGCGTCTTCTGATAAATTTGACCCTCGTAATAAGTCCGGTACGACCACTTGAGGGTCGTAAAATATTTGTATTCCTGATAAAGAACTAAATTCATTGAAAAGCTCTGTTGAGCTGAGTATTTTTTCTGGAAAGTGGTAAGTTTGCGAGGTGTTATCGTATTGAATGGTTGAATCACACCAGACGCTAGGAGCAAAACAAATAAAAAAAAGAGCGAATAAGAGTGACTTCATTGTACCAAGACTTAAAAATAAAATGGGTTGATTGATTATAAAAAAAGGGAGGCCATACGGCCTCCTTTTTTATCGTGTAGCAGTGTTATGGCATTGCAATAGTATTCGTACCACAAATGCCTTCTAAGCAATCAGATTCTAAGAATACACCGCCAGAGAAGCCAGCATCTGTGCCAGTGCCTCCTGCGATATCATAGGCAGCGCCAATTTTGGCTTTTGCATTACCACTAACGACGTATAGAGAGCCGCCTGCACCACCTAGGGTATCTTCATCATTGATGAGGGCTGTGGAAGCATTACCGCCGCCTACGTCAATATTGCCCTTAACGCTACCACCCAGTGCGGATGTAACTGCGATATAGCCACCGTTACCACCCTCTATTTGACCGTTACCACCAGCTGCCGTAACGGAGGCATTCACATTTGCTACGCCAAATGTACTAGCAATGCTTATGCTGCCACCTTGCTTACCTTCATTGTAACCATCGTCTTCACCTTCTTCCGGAATGGCATTATCACTACCACCATTAAAGGAGAACTCTCCGGTTACATTGACATCATGAATTGCTGAAATCCATGCATATCCAGCGCGAGATGTAGAACCATTATTCACATCGGAACCATTCGATGAAACAATACCGTCGAACTCAATATTCAAGTTCTTCTGTAGAGAAGCAAATCCAGTATCGATATAGATGTCTAAATCCCCGCCACGAGATCCCGATGGCGTAGCCGTTAGTTCCCCAGTCGTAACAACCTCACCGGCATTCAATGTCAGGTTGGTCTTAACATTGATTGGAGCCGCTGGTGCATATGCGGTTTGATAGCCGTCGTTAGAATTTGATTCCGTGTAGATTTCGATATAGCCGCCGCTGCTCGCTTGATGTGCAGAGCCACCAGATACGTCAATACTGGTATAACCAACAATTTGGGTAGCTAGTGTCGACGCAATTTGAGATGCGTGTGATATCACAATGTCACCACCGTTTCCTGCGTCACCAGATCCTGTATCAGTGGTGGCCGATGTATTACCACCATTCGCGGATAGATTACCCGAGATAGCGACTAATATCGGGTTTACGTAGCTTTCACCACCATCATATGAATCACTGGCACCGATGTATATTGCACCACCATTACCAGCATCGTAGCTGTCAAATGCGCTGTTACCACCATTTACATTGATGCTGCCGGTATTGATCATGCGTGGAATGGCAATATTCGTACCGCCTTCACCGCCACCTACGTATAGCGATACGTACCCACCTTCACCGCCCTCGCCACCTGCTGTTACGTCGGTATTGGTCACTGCGGTTGAGCCGATGGCGGTGATATCACCCGTGTTAATCACTTCACTGCTTGAAAAAATGTATGTATTACTTGGGTCAATATAAGTGGAACCATTGATACCGGTACCAGCATTACTGCTTATGGTCCCTGTGTTATAGACACCTTTGTAACCGTAGATGTTAATGTTTTCACCTGCACCTGCGGTGCTTGATGCGCTATCGCCACCTTCGGCAGTTAAGTTGCCGGTGTTTTCAATATACACATTACTATTGATACCGATACTTCCTGCGTCTCCACCAGCAAGCCCCTCCGTATCACCATCTGCGCCTGATGTGTTGAACGTTCCACTGTTCTGTATGATCGATGCGTAAACACTTAGATCACCGCCATCTTGGCCTGGATATTGGCCTGATAAATCTATGCTGCCACTGCCGTAATAGGCTGCTGGATAGAATGAAAGGTTACGAACGGCACTGTCACCTTCTTCCGCAAGGACTTTAATTGTTCCGTCGTTCTGAACGTCATTGAAGAAGTACAATGAATTTGACGTGTTAGTAAATTCTAAAGATAGCGTTGTCCCCGCGGCCACTTGTAAGCCGGTAATGATAGTGGTTCGTTTACCAAGTATCGGAGCATCGACATCGTCAACGGCGCCATCATAGCGATAGATGCGTTGATTATAAAAATAGAGTGTTCCCACGGATGCGGCGTTAAAACTCGAGGTGTCAGCTGAAATAGTAGTATCAGCCGAAATTGTCGCAGGATTTGTTCCAAGCTGGACCTCGCTGTTGAGCAGGTCATAAGATGCATCAGGGATCCCGTTGACAGTAATATTCAAAGGAGCATCGCTATAGCTTTTATATATGGTGACATCACCACCGTCGCCACTATTGTGCTGCCCATTACCACCTTTAGCGCTCATAACTGCAGTGCCAGCATTATTGCTTGCTAGTCCGGAAGGCGTACTACCGCCGGATGAGCTGCCACCACCGCATGCTGTCAACGTGACGGCTATCGCGAGTATGCTTGTTTTAAAGGGAAGTTGATTTAGGTACATATTTGCTCCGAGCTCTTTACTTTTTGATTGGTTACTAATTGTTCAGTAACTGGGTATTAAAAACGTCTACTAAAGCAGCAGGTTGTGTCGTGGTGTAAATCAGTTATTGTGAAAATCAATCTCTATTTTTTGTATTTATAATTTCGACGTAAGGATTTGGTCACCATCTTGTCATTCCCCATTGTTACACTTCCGCGATTATTAAAAATGTCCGCTTCTGTCGGTTGTTTCTTCAGTGGAATAGGATGTTCTCTGGCGGCGGTCGCTTGTCGTCGTTGAAAGGAGTAACGTGTGCTCACGTCTTTAGAAGGATGGCAGACCATGAATACATCACACACAGAGCTACTGGATTATGGTTGGGGTTTGTCCTCGCTGGGTTTAATTCTAGTGGCGGGTTCTGATACCGCTATTTGTGCAATTTTGGTGGGGGATGATCGTAGTTCGCTCTTAAATGAATTACAGCAGTCGTTTCCTGCTGCGCGCATTCGTCAGGATGATGGGCGCTTGGCTACGCGCATTGGTAAGGTTATTCGGTGCCTAGAGCAACCCCAAGAATTATCGGCATTACCGGTGTTAGAAATGCGTGGTACAGAGTTTCAGCGTCGTGTTTGGAGTGCTTTGCAGCATATTCCGGTTGGTTCAACAGTAAGTTATTCGGCGTTGGCAGAGCAAATCGGTGCGCCAGCGGCAGTTCGTGCGGTGGCCGGTGCTTGTGCGGCGAATAAGTTGGCGGTGTTGGTTCCTTGTCATCGAGTGGTGCGCTCAAATGGCGAGCTATCAGGTTATCGATGGGGTGTTCAGCGTAAGCAGTTTTTATTGCAGCGTGAGCGTCAGTGGGTAAAAGAAGCGGGCTAATCTGTACTATTGTTTTTCTTATTGCTGAGTAGCTGCTCGGCTTTTTCTTGCTGTACCTTAACGATGGCCAATTTTTCTCGCGCGTTTTGGCGTTCTTCTTCGCTTAGCTCTGAATCAATAATGTGTGCTTCGAGTTTAAGTTGTTTTTCTTTAAGCCCTTTTATGACTTGTTTGATGGCTCGTCGAGACACTCCGCGCGCGTCATCACTCATAAAGTTCGCTATTTTCTGCACTATTTTTTCAAGCTTCATTACTTGATTCCTCGCTCGCATCCGTGGCGAGAGTTTGGCGAACTTGGGTTACATCTTCGTCACTGAGCTGAATCATAGTTTGTGCTTTGGATGTCTGCGGTAGCTGAGCCAAAATAAGTGCCTGCCCTGCGTTAATCAAGCTCAAGGCTATTTGGCGCGCGTAGCCTTGATCGTTCATTAGTGATGTTGCTTGTGCCGGTGTCACTATATGTTCACGAATCATACGTTCGGTTTCACTATCTGCCCGCTCGTGCGCATCATCAAGACGTAATTTCTGGTGTTCTAATTCCAGCAAATAATCATTGAAGAAACTGGCCGCTGCGCTCGGCTCATTGGTGCTTTTGGCAATAATGTTTTCGAGTAATGTAATCACCTGACGGATGTCTTGGCGTAGGGCTTCATAAGCTGCGTGCAAAGTGTGGTGACGACCGTGAAGCGCTGGGTATAAGTTACCATGCAGTTGACCTGATGTTTTAACTGCTTCGACCATGTGATACGTCGCAGAGCGAAACTGCCTGAGGGGCTCAAGCTCTGTTGTGCCAGGAGTTTTATGAGCAAGGCTAATAAAACGCACGATGGCGTTGTAGAGCGTTTTGATGCGGTTGTGATAAGCATCGTCGATTTGTTTTTCAGTGAATTCTTTTGCGGGTGGTAGAAGCGATTCGGTATGAGAGCTGCGCGGCTCCCAATCTAACGCTCGTAATACAATATCCAAAGCATGACGTGTCAGGCGCTGACTTTCTTGGCGCGTGACGCTGGTTGTCGCCAGAGCGGACTCTAGCGCTGCATCGTTAAGGTAGCGCGGTACTTTTATCGAAATCGTATCCGCAGGAATGCGTTTTTCTAGCCACTTTGTTAGGCGTTCTAACTGCGGCAGCATGATGGCTACCCCTAAGGTATTAAAGACCGTATGGAACAGGGCGAGACGTAAGGTGTAGTTGTCTGCTGCTATGCCCAAGCCATTACCCAGCAGTTCGACCACAGGTATTAGAATAGGCAGCGCGAGGAGCGCAACAAGACCGGTGACGAGATTAAAAACAACATGCCCCAACGCTAAGCGTTTACCGGCTGCATTAGCGCTAATACTGCCGAGGATGGCCGTGACTGTGGTGCCAATATTGGCGCCGATAGCGACAGCAAGTGCATCCTCATAGTGAATTTGTTGATGAGCTAGAGCGGTGAGTATCAATATTAATGTCGCATGACTTGACTGCATAACAACGGTGGCAATGATGCCTAAGCCGGTAAATAGCAGAAGAGCGGTAAAACCTTGAAAAGGCATCGCGGTTAATTGCATTTGGCTTTGCAAATTGCTGAAG
>JBNMQI010000002.1:0-59139 GCA_051277905.1 Gammaproteobacteria bacterium
TCCTGACTCTCGTCTTTTGTAAGACATTCCATATGTGCAAATAACGAAAATTTCAAGATAGATTCTCCTTCACGATAGGGCGAACTTCGCCATTATTTTGATCACCAAAATACAAACCATAATTTCCTAACTTACTCTCTTTATCAAATCGCTCGAGCATAATTCGAACGGCTGAATCAGATACTTTAGATAAGGTGGCTGCGGTCAAAGGTAGGAAGACACCTTTACCGGAATGACTACTGGCAGCCTGACATAGAAAAGATATGTGTTGCTGTTCTTTATCGATTACCTCAAATACCGAGTAAATAAAACCTGGTTTTGCATCAGTATCATTCGACTTAATCAGGTATTCCAAAGTCGCTATGGCACCTGTTTTACCCACTTTTTCAGATGGCAAGTTTAAGCCACCCTGCTTATCTTCTAGAAAGAATACTTCACCCGAGTGCTCTATCAAGGCAGAAACGACAACATTAGTGCCTTGTGATATTAGTTCGGCCTCCATTGATGGGGTCACGTAAGCGCCATGGGAGTATCCGAGTCCTGGCATTGCATTCGCTTCAAAAGCTTCAACTTTACCAATAAGAATAACGTGATCGCCGGCTTCTACTTGCTTGTAACTGGAACAATCAAACCAAGCAGACACATTCTCGATTATTGGTGAACCATGCGGGCCTTTTCGCCAGTTGACCGTACCGAACCGATCTTCCACAGGTCGAGCAAAAGTATTTGAAACCTCTTTTTGTTGTTCGCAAAGAACATTAACTGCAAAACGGTCGGCATTGACTAACACATCATAGTTAGCAGAACTATTCGCCATACAAACCAATACCAACGGCGGATCGATCGACACACTAGTAAATGAATTAGCGGTAAAACCAAGCGGTTTGTTATTGGTGTCATGAGTGGTGACAACGGTTACCCCAGTCATAAAACTACCAAAGGCTTCGCGTAAAGCACGCGGTTCAAATTGACTCATTTAGATAGGACCTCTACTTCGGGCTTGTTATTTGATTTGCTTACCAGTGGTGTGGCTAGCCAAGTCTTTAGTATGACATTAACTGCATCAGATGCGGTTAAATTTAACATGTGGCGATGGCCGTTAATTACTTCGACATGACCGTTAATAGCTGCAGCTGCCATAGCATGGGACATTTCGGGTGTAGAATTTGGGTCACCATCACCCGTTAACGCGAGCATTGGGCTAGTCACTTCTGACCAACGGGCCGCAAAAGTTCGATCACCTCGGGCAAAGGCCCGATAGGCAGTTGAATAGCCCTCTAGATCAATCTGCATCAAACAGCTATGGACTAAGTCATAAGCAGCACAATCCGCTTCAGACTCGTCAAACCATCGAGTTAATGGCGTATTAATATCGACCTGACCAAGGTCAATTTCAGCTGAACGCGCTTCAACCGCAGCGCGGGCCTTTACAGTCCTATTGTGAACTCCATTCATTACAGCCACTCGTCGCGTTAAATTAGGGTGACAAATAGCAAAGCCACCAGCAATGAGCGCACCCATCGAATGTCCAGCTAAATTAATTGGACCTGTATCGAGTGCCGTGATTGCAGCAAAAAGCCAATCGATGTAATCGGCTAACTCCGCCCCCACCGGTAATGGACTGCTGCCACCATGGCCTGGCATATCGAGAGCGATAACCCGCATTGATTGACTAAAGTAGTCAATCTGAGGTCCCCATACCACTGATTGCATACCAACACCGTGGACTAGCACCAGCGTCTCTCTCTTTTTTATATCACCCCGAACTATGTCGCTATGATCAGCTTCTCGATAGGACAAGGTGCCATAAGGAGTATAGGAGGAATCAGACAGCTGCAGGGTTATCGATGTCATTTCCTAACTCTTTTAAATCTTGGTAACGATCACCAATTCTATGATGCGGACGTCCACCAAGAGAGGCCCCTAAGCCTATTAAGATTTCATCAGCACCTGGGGCATCGGCCACTGATAATTGAATGGTCAGATAATGAGATCGCCTTCCACCATCGTTTTTATCCATCAGTGGAATCATTACAGGTGCATTCGCTGGGCCACGAGTATTACAAAATGCGAGATAGGATTTTGCACCAACAGCATCACGATAAAAATTACCGAAACGTAACGTATGAATCAACGCAGATGCATGCTCAACTTCACCATTCATTCCGACAATGGCGGTTTTACCATAACCTTCGACCTTATCTCCGCCACCAGAAGCTTCTAATATCATTTCGGTTAGCATTGCACCAAGACCTGGAGCACAGTCTTGAATGCCGGGGCGCAAGTCTTCAACGAATCCCTGACCTGCCCAGGGATTTTTAATTACCGCTAAAGCAGCAATTAGTTTTAATGGCGCTTCCGCTGATTTCCCACCCTCAATAAAGGTGTTTTCAACGTGAAGTACTGTTTTTCGAATTTCAGCGGGCATCTGTCAGTCCTGATCAATTAGCATTTCAATTGTCTAGCAATCAAACCGTATTATGGTATACCATTACATTTGTGTCAAAATTGAATTACTGTTTTTTAGAAAAAAAGGATATTATTTTTCATGACCAGAATTACATGAGCCAATCAGAAACCTCCTACTTAGAAACGGCAACCTCCCCCCAAACGCTTCGAGACATTGTGCAGGAACGCCTGCGCGAAGCGATTATCGAAGGTCACTTTAAGCCCGGCGAACGTTTGGTAGAACGACCACTTTGTGACCAGTTAGGTGTTAGTCGAACAGTCATCAGAGAAACTATTCGTTATTTAGAAGCAGAAGGTTTAGTTGAAATTCTACCCAACAAAGGACCCATCGTCGCCCCCATGAATTGGGAGCATGCGCAACAAATTTATGATATTCGGCTATTGCTTGAGACTAGCGCAGCAGTAGCTTGTGCCCAAAAATCATCCCCTGAATTAGCAAGCAAACTTCATTTGGCTTTAGATGAATTGGCATTCGCATTCACCGACGGCACACCAAAAGCTATATTTAAGGCAACGACCCGCTTTTATAAAGTAATTTTTGAAGAGGCTGGGCATTTGATAGCCTGGGAAATTGTGCAAAGGCTGAACGGCCGAATCAGCCGGTTACGCGTTATGACCCTATCAACATCAGATAGACATGTTTCTGGACATTCTCACATGAAAAATATTTGTGCCGCCATTACAAAAGGCGATGTAAATGCAACGCGAAACGCAATAGAAGATCACTTAAATGACGCCTCATCAATTGCCAAACGGTTATTAGCCTCGGCTGAAAACAGCTAAAGCCTGAAAAAATCTTACGAGAATCAATACTAACTCCGATTAAAATATAAGTATCCGCCCCCCTGTTTTAAATGCTATTAAACTAAGAAAATCCTTAGCGTCTTCGGATTAATGCTCTACCAGATAAGTCATTTAATCAATTTACACAGGGTTCACTTTTGTAGTTATATCTGCTTGAGTGTTATGGCTATTATTAAGCAGTTCTTATGGGTGACTTAAAGAATGCTAAAACGTATCAGGGTTTACTCTTGTCATTGCGTTTTAACAGAGCAAAGACAGCTTATTATTAATTACGATAAGAGGGATCTTTGCGATCAAGATGACCTTTTAACTGCTCGAAATGTGCAAAGGCTGCACCGCGGAAATCGTCCCAACTTTGAGCCGTTGCCAAGGCTAATTCATGAGACAGGACATTGAGTTCTTGTCCCGTTGAATATGCCAGAACCATAGTTTTGCAAGCTTTTTCCAAGTAGTACAGATCTTCAAAAGCTTCCGATACCGTTTCTCCTGTCACGGTAACACCATGATTGCCCATCATCAGCAACTTTTTACCCGCAAAGGTATCTAGAATACGCTTGCCTTCTTCGTCACTGGTGGCAATGCCTCCAAAATTGGTGTCATAAGCAATACGTTGATAAAACCGCGCTGTGTTATTGTCGATCGGTAATATATGGGGATTTTTAAGGGTTGAAAGCGCTGTCGCATAAGTTGAATGCAGATGCAGGATGACCTTTGCTTCCTTCAGCGCCAAATGCACATTGCCATGGATTCTCCAAGCCGATGTGTCTGGTGCTTGGTCACTATTCATAACACTGTCATCGTCACTGTCGAGTAACTGTAAATTACTCGCAGTCACATTGGCAAAATGCATCCAGCGCCGATTCATAAGAAACTGTTTGCCATCTGCAGAGACGGCGGCGCTTAAATGGTTGGCAACCGATTCATGCATATCCATCTCATGAATTAGACGGAAAGCTGCGGCTAGGTCTATTCGAAGTTCTGTTTCAGATGCCATGGCAGCTATCTTCAGCTCGCCTCAGACATCATTAGATCATCCGGCCGATCCCAATCTGCAGTGAGGTCCTTGACCGGGTGTAGCGCACGTAGCACTCTGTAAGTACTGCGCAATTCGCCACGATCAACATAACAACCACGCAGGTGACGGGCGCCACTTCCGTCCAAAAATGAGGCACGGCCATGTGCAATGCGGTGATTATCGAAGACGATACACTCACCTGCGTTAAGACGAAAAGTTATTAAATAGTTAGGATCTTGTAACATCTGGCCAAACTTACGAAAAGCAGGATAAAATAAATCCATTTCACGCTGGGGAAAATCGAAGACGTCGGCTAAATGCTGACTGAAGTTGATACCACTAACTTCGCCATTATTAGGATCTAACTCAATAATAGGCTGCTTGGCACGTACATCCTGATGTTTGGTGGTGTAGCGAAAAGGCACATTGTATTGCGTGAGGATATTGAAATACGCTGGAAACTTTTCTTTCAAGGCGTTAGCAACTGCAGTAGCATCAACAAAAAGACTTTGGCCGCCCTGTGCGTCATTGATGCGGCAGTGGAGGAACTGAATGCCAGGAGCAAGTTCTTCTGCTGGTAAGTCGGTATGAAGTTCCAGTGCCTTAGCGGTATAGGCTAGATTTTCAGGATTAGACTTAGAGAACACATCGAAAGCGTACCCAGAAAAGGACGGACGCACCAAGCCAAACTTTTCACACAAAAACTGCAATGCCTCTTCAGAATCTGGCATCCCTTTTATCAGAGCAATGCCATCATCTAATATTGCTTCCGCCCAATCGGCAACGCTGCAGGGAGATGTCATTACCTGAGTATAGCTAAAGCAAGCCATGTTTTGATAATGATCGCTATGCCAAGATTTACGCGAGCGAACAGCTAAGTCACCGTGATTTTTTCCTTGGTGCCAACGCTGTAGCCACTCAAGCGCATAGCGGCTTTGGTGTCCATCGGACCATAAAACTTCCAAAAATTCACCTTCTAGATGGGCACTATCAGGGGATAAATCATCTGGTTCTGCGAGTATATCAAAGGTGCGCTCCTGAGTGCTGCCTTCCCAAGAGGTATTGCAGTTATCCCGCAGCCAAAAGTAATTGAAGTAGACGGCTTCACCTTGGATATAAAAATCTAGGCCCTTATCCTGTAATTCAATGTTAAGCACGCTTTTATCTCATCTATATAATATCACCGTGATTATATAAAAAATAAAAGTATGGTCAATTACAATGTGTTGGGAAGTACGTATTTCATACGCTTTTAACCCAGCACTAGGCCTAAAGACTCCAAGAGTGATTATACTTTGATAAAAATGGTACCCTGTTATATGCCAAAAATTGTAAACCATGAAAAAAGACGCTCTACTATTGCACGGGCTGCACTGGTGGTGATTGCAGAACATGGCTTGGAAGCGACTAAACTTTTGGATATTGCGAAGCTAGCTGGAATGACGACGGGCGCTATTACGCACTATTTCAGTGACAAAGATGCCGTGCTAATGGCGGCGCTTGAGATGGCTTACGACTTGATGTTTAATAATATGGAGCAAGTTGCCTCATCTGAGAATCATAGTTTTTACGATATTGTAGTTCAGGCCTTGCCTATAACTGAACAGAACCATACGGCAATGACCGTTTGGATGGCGTTCTGCAGC
The DNA here is from genome assembly GCA_051277905.1 of Gammaproteobacteria bacterium. Lineage (GTDB taxonomy): Bacteria > Pseudomonadota > Gammaproteobacteria. The sequence continues at coordinate 5,935 of JBNMQI010000002.1, forward strand.
CGGTCTCTAGTGGTGCCAGAAGTTTCGCGTCACCAGATAGAAACCCATTTTCGTTGGCACAGCAAAGTTAAATTTGAACTCATACGTCATTATGAGCGTATTGACGTTCCTGTTCCGGATGATTTAGATGATGTCTGTGAGGGGATAACTGCTCAAGTTAACGGGCTTATCGTTCGCAGCTTAACTGAGGAAGAAGAATGGCCAAAAGCACGACAGCGCAAAATGTTGAAAACCTATTTAACTCAGATAGGCCTCTAATAAGGTCAATCAAGCACCAATAAGTTTGATTCTCAACAGATTCGATACACATGAACGTCAATAGGCTTAAACGACTTTTTAAAAACCAACTTGCTCAAAATGAGCCTATTAAGCGTAGTCAAAAAAACAGGCTTACTGGAACAAACAATTTTAATTCAGAGCAATAGCATTAATTCACAATTAATTAAATATAAGCTCAGGATTATCAGAATCCTTGAGCTTCATGAACAGGCAAAGTGAATTAACAAAATTAGGATATCATTTGATAATAAAGATTCTGCGGATGCTTAGCTTCAATAAAGAAGTACCATCGCTCTGCTAACAGCCCTGCGTATTGAATTAAAAATGCTAAAGCACAAATTACAACCGATGCCTCACTACTGAAAGCCAGCAGTAAAACAGGAACAATGAAACCGGCTATCAGAAAGAATCGTCTGGCAAACTGGACTACTGATGGTCCATAGGTATGTATAAATGCACGCGTATTATAACTACCACCCATCGCACCCTGCGCTATCTGCCTGATATTAGGATGATGAATACCGATTGCAGTTTGCAGCGTGCTAGGACTGCGCAAATTTTTATTGCGTACCAATGACGCATAGCGTGATACCAACGCTGCAACACTGAGAACGATTGCTGCTTTAGATATATAACCAAAAATTTGTGGATCGAAGTAGGCAGCCATTGCACTTGCCATAACGAAACCTGACGCACAACCCATGAGCACAAAATTCAAAACGGTTAGTGGACTATGCCATTCTTGTAAAAATTTCAAACAGGTATAGATCATTGCAGTACAAATAAACAGGGCAAAAACTGCGATCATTGCAAAAAATCCAACCACTGCAGCTAAATCTAACTGATTGCCGTTGCCTAAACTAAAGATAACCTGTTGATTGCCTGTCAATTTCAATACGATATATATGAAAATAAAACCCATGGTTATCGGTAACGCGATTACTTCGCGAGATAACCACGATGTCCGCCACATAGTAGCCGCACGCCAGGCTCGTTCGGGGTGACCCAGATGGAAAAATGATGCGATCAAACCACCCACCAAAAGAACAAGACTAGTCATGCCAGCCCAACTCGATCCGACTAGCTCTTGATTCGGTAGGATCATTAGCAGGGAGAGAAGCTCAGCACTGTAATAGGCCAAAAATAGACCCTGAGCCACACCGATTAAAGTCGTGAGTAAAATGACAGATATTGCAGGTTTCATAGTTTAGTATTCTTCTAAATTTTACTTATTAAAAGTATTAACTTAAGTCGGTAGTCGATATCACCACGAAGTAGAGTCATCAAGGGTAACGCGAGTCGTTGGCTTACGCTGGCCTCGATCCTCTTTGTCCAGTGGATTAGATGAGCGCATTAAATCTTCTTCATGCACTTTGATTTCCACTTTACGACGAGGCAGATAATGGTTGGCAGCTTGTGTGCCCCACTCTGGCATGAGTTGATAGCCATTCGACAAATTGATCGCTATTGAAGCTTCAGACTCTGGGTCATGAATGTCACCAAAAATTCGGGCACTTGCTGGGCAGGCCAGGACACAGGCCGGTTTACGCAAAGATTTTGGTAGTTCCTCGTCATATATTCGGTCAACACATAAGGTACACTTTTTCATTACCTTCTTACTTTCATCGAACTCTCGCGCGCCATAAGGACAAGCCCAAGCACAATATTCACAGCCAATACACTTGTCATAATCAACCAGTACGATGCCATCTTCAGGTCGCTTATAACTGGCACCCGTTGGGCACACGGGAACACAAGGTGGCTCTTCACAATGCAAACATGACTTCGGAAAATGAATGGTTTGAGTTTGAGGGTACACGCCTACTTCGAAGGTTTGAACTCGGTTAAAAAAGTTACCGGTCGGATCAGCACCATAAGGGTTTTTATCCGCCATTGGGCCTGCTTCTCCCGATGTGTTCCACTCTTTACAGCTGGTAACGCAAGCGTGACAGCCAACGCAGGTATTTAAATCAATTACTAAGGCCAATTGTGTCATTGTCTACTCCTTACCTGATCTATTTTTTGAGCCGCTGTTAAGCAACCCCTTTGCAAAAGATTGCCATAGGCCACGAGCGGGCTCCATACCTGGTACTCGTTTCATGGTGTCGAATTGTGGCGATGTTTCTTTTGGCTCGTCATCACCCGCTTTATAAACACGAACCCGTAAATCGTACCAAGCGGCCTGTCCTGTAATGGGGTCAGAATTAGAATAAACCCCCTGACCCTTGCCTGATGGAATTTCTTCACTAATCAAATGATTTAATAAGAAGCCTTTTTTCGATTCATTCGCTTTGTCATCTAGTGACCAGCTACCTGAGGCTTTGCCAATTGCATTCCAAGTCCAAACCGTGCCTGGCTCTACCGATTCACTGAACCGGCACATACATCTAACTTTGCCGTGAGCTGATTCAGCCCAAATCCAGTCGCCATCACCAAAGCCATGCTCTGCGCCAACTCTCGGACTCATGAACAGGTAGTTGTGTGCATGAATTTGGCGCAGCCAAGCATTTTGAGAATCCCAAGAATGATACATCGCCATCGGACGCTGGGTTATGGCATTTAAGGGATATAGGTCTTTGTCAATAGTCTGCGTTTCCAGTGGCTCAGAATAAAACGGTAATGGGTCGAAATGTAGGCGTACCCTTTCACGCAGGTGGTCAGGTGGCTGACGACCTTCCCGTTTTCCTTCTGCAGCTAAACGGAATTTCTGAAGGATTTCAGAATAAACATGTATATTAATGGGATCAGTATGGCGAATCATGCTGTGGTCTTGCGCCCAATGTAAGTAACCCCTGTTCCAGTTACGCATATATTGATAAGACTTTGGCAGCTCGTACTGAAAAACGCAGTCATTTTTAGCATACATTTCCCATTGATTCGGGTTTGGCTCACCCCGCAAGGACTTTTCACCATTCTTACCGCGCCAACCCGCCAAAAAGCCAATACCAGAACCTATCTCGGTTTCATAATTTATGACTAAATCTTTATAGTCTTTAAATTTTCTCGTGCCGTCTAGGTTCATAAATCGAGGCAGTTTAAGCCTTGAACCCAGTTCAACAATGACATCTTGGAATGGACGACATTCTCCTTTGGGTGGTACGACAGGCACCCTTACTGAGTCAGCAGGGCCTTGGAATTCAGAAATAGGCCTGTCGAGCATGGACATTGCATCGTGTCGTTCGAGATAAGTCGTATCGGGTAATACAATGTCGGCAAACGCTATGGTTTCAGAATGAAAAGCATCACAGACGATTAAAAATGGGATTTTATATTCGCCATCTTCTCTCTTATCAGTGAGCATTTCACGAACACGTGATGTATTCATTGATGAATTCCACGCCATGTTGGCCATAAACAACATCAAGGTATCAATCGGGTAAGGATCACCACGCCATGCGTTGGTAATTGCATTGTGCATTAAGCCATGCACTGACAACGGATATTCCCACGAGAATCCTTTATCTAATCGTACTGGACCACCTTCATCATCGACGAATAAATCTTCAGGTGAGGCTGGAAAACCGAGTGGCATACCTTCTAATGGTGAGCCTGGTTGAACATCTTCAGGCGACTTAGGTGGTTTTGCACAGGGTGGAATTGGACGCGGGAATGGTGCTTTATGACGAAATCCGCCTGGACGATCAATTGTACCCAATAGGGACATCAATATACCCAAGGAACGAATGGTCTGAAACCCATTGGAATGCGCCGCTAAGCCACGCATAGCGTGGAATGACACTGGATTTCCTGTGATTGATTCGTGCTCATTACCCCAAGCATCGGTCCATGGGATCGGTAGCTCAATTGTTTCATCACGCGCAACAATACCCATTTCATGCGCTAGTCGGCGAATCGTATCAGCCGAAATTCCGGTAATTTCTGCAGCCCACTCGGGTGTATATTTTTCAACTCGTTCTTTTAGTAATTGAAATGATGGTTTTACCTTTGTGCCATCTTCTAATTCAAATTCACCCATTAATCGTGGGTCAGCACCTTCAGTATGCGAAGACACCGCTTGATCGGTATGTCTGTCCCACCACATTTTATTTTCAGGCTCGACACATTTTTTATCTTCAGTTAATTCAGAGCGGATGAACATACCAAAGGTATCACTGTCCTCTTCTACATTGACCAGATCAGGTGAGTTACTGTACTTTGATAAAAAATCTCGATCAAACAGGCCCTGTTTAATAATTTCATGATTAATAGCGAGTAATAAAGCGCCATCAGTACCGGGCTTTATGGGTACCCACTCATCTGCAATGGCGGCATAGCCAGTTCGCACTGGGTTGATAGCGATAAATTTTCCACCATTTCGTTTAAACTGAGCTAACTCAGCCTTCATTGGGTTGGAGTGGTGATCTTCTGCTGTGCCGATCATGATAAATAATTTTGAACGCTCAAGGTCAGGTCCACCGAATTCCCAGAACGATCCGCCGATCGTATAGATTAATCCAGCGGCCATGTTGACAGAACAAAAACCACCGTGAGCCGCATAGTTTGGCGTGCCAAATTGTTTTGCAAACAACCCTGTCAAAGCCTGCATCTGGTCGCGACCAGTAAACAGTGCGAACTGTTTAGGGTCAGTTTCACGGATATGCTCTAAGCGCTTACTAATGGTATCGAGAGCTTCTTCCCAAGAAATTTCTTCAAACGCAGACGTTCCGCGCTCGGCACCGGGTATTCGTCGTAATGGTTTAGTAATGCGCGCAGGTGAATACTGCTTCATAATGCCTGAAGAGCCTTTCGCACAAATAACACCCTTGTTGATTGGATGATTTGGATTCCCTTCAATGTAGCGGACTTCCCCATCTTCGACTGTTACGTTAATTCCACACCGACAGGCACACATGTAACAGGTAGTTGATTTAATTTCGCTTTTTTCTATTACGGTGGCTGTCATTAGAATGCAATCCAAATCCTATGATTAGATCAATTATTTTCAATTGATAAACCTTTATAAGCAACTTAAAAATTTTAATTGGGGGAGTAAAAAAATTAATAGCATATGTCCCATATACAGAGATGTTGTCATAAATATGACTTATTTAGGGTTTACTAAGCATTGATTTAGAACTTAGCTTCTAACAAGCACTTTGATCTATATTTTTAAATATTAAGCAGTGAATTTTATTGTCATGATTGAAGTTAAAGACTGCTCTTTTTAACACTATTTTAAGTGTCTACGAACCCAGCTCTAACAGTATTTTTCTGGGTGGTGAAGATATCACAGGGCTGCAAACACATCAGCTATTCCCCGAGGGCTTACTTCGGACCTTTCAGATTGCACATGAATTCCCAATTTTGACTTTCATAGAAAACCTAATGATGCTGCTAAGTAATAAATCAGGTGGGGAATTATTTAATGTGTTATTCCGCCGAGGCCAAGTAAGAGAAGAAGAAAAGAAAGTCTATAAGAAGTTATGGAAGTAATCGACTTTCTTAAATTAACCCATACTGCTGATGAGTTGGCAGGCAATTTATCGGGTAGGCAAAAACACTCGGAATTGGAAGAACTAGAATGGTTGATGCCGAAATGGTATTTCTTGATAAAATTGGCGCGGGTGTTAAACGAAACTATCTACAATATGTTGGTGACGCCATCGGATTTTTATTCAGACCACATTTTGCAGTTGATGGCATGATTGCTGCTCAAGCTTGAGTGACTCCTAGAAGTATTATACTTGAATTTTATCTATTTTTTGCAAACTCAGGTCACTTCCAGCGGCCCTTTCAATATCGTTTCAAGGAGAGCAGGTTGATAACAATATTGCTATCAACCCTGTTCATAAAAATGTATACCTAAAGAACCAACAAAATGAAGCTCTTTATTTACTTTTTGCCCGCAATTTTCAACCGTAAGGCATTCAGTTTGATGAAGCCTTCAGCGTCTTTCTGATCATAGGCGCCCAAATCATCTTCAAACGTAACAATGGCTTCGTCATACAAACTGTTGGTATCAGACTTCCTACCAGCAATCATTACGTTGCCTTTGTAAAGCTTAACCTTAACAATTCCATTAACTGTGACCTGAGAAGCATCAATCATTTGTTGCATCATGAGACGTTCTGGACTCCACCAGTAGCCATTGTAGATAAGTGTTGCGTATTTTGGCATCAACTCGTCTTTTAAATGAGCCACTTCACGGTCTAGCGTAATTGATTCGATAGCTCGGTGAGCTTTCAACATGACGGTGCCGCCAGGTGTCTCGTAACAGCCACGGGACTTCATGCCAACATAGCGATTTTCGACCATATCTAATCGACCTACACCATGTTCTCCTGCAACTTTATTTAAGTGTCTTAACACTTCAGCTGGTGACATTGACTCGCCATCAATGGCCACAATGTCACCTTTTGCATAGGTTAGCTCTATATATAGAGGCATGTTGGGCGCTTTTTCAAGTGAAACGGTTTTGCGCCACATATCTTCTTCTGGCTCTAACCATGGATCTTCGAGAATGCCGCCTTCGTATGAAATATGCAGCATGTTTGCATCCATCGAATAAGGCGATTTCTGACCTAATTTTTGTTCTATCGCAATGCCTGCTTTATCAGCATAGGCCATCAAACTTTCACGTGAGTTTAGATCCCACTCACGCCAGGGGGCTATAACCCGGATATCTGGGTTGAGTGCATAAGCACCTAGCTCGAAGCGGACTTGATCATTACCTTTACCCGTTGCACCATGAGAAACAGCGTCTGCCCCGGTTTCTTTGGCTATTTCTATCAAACGCTTAGAAATTAATGGACGGGCGATCGATGTTCCTAATAGGTATTCACCTTCATAAATAGCATTGGCTCTAAACATAGGAAATACGAAGTCACGTACAAATTCTTCTTGTAAGTCTTCTATATAAATTTCTTTGACGCCATATTTTTCAGCTTTGATACGGGCGGGTTCGAGTTCTTCCCCCTGCCCTATATCAGCCGTAAAGGTAACGACTTCACAGTCATATTCATCTTCCAACCATTTCAATATAACCGAGGTATCGAGTCCACCTGAATAGGCAAGAACGACTTTATTTACCGATGATTTGCTCATAATTTTCCTATTAATCGTAGCCCAGAATTGATGGTGACCGGGAAATTTCAAAAAGTACGCTATTGTCGTTAGTATTGTGTTAAAAATCCAGCTTCTGGGTATAATCTGTCACACTTAATTATAAGGTAAAGACAATGTCTAACAGTGGATTCAAAATACACACGCTTGAACTAGGACCCATGTTGAACTTTGTCTATCTAATTGAAGATATCGCTACCCAACGCACCGCTGTAGTCGACCCCGCTTGGGATTCGCATGCCATTATTACAGCGGCCGAAGAATTCGACCTGACAATTACTGATATTTTATTGACCCATAGTCACCACGACCATATCAATGGTATCGAAGGCATTTTAGAGCATAACCATGCTAAAATTCATTTACTTAAACCTGAGTTTGAGTTTTGGGGCAGTGATATAGCCAAACCCTGTTTGCACCATGGTGGTGATGATATTACTCTCGGTGAAAGTCAAATAAAAGTCTTACACACGCCAGGACATACCCCTGGCTCAGCCTGCTATCAACTCGGCAATGAGATTATTACTGGCGATACTCTATTCGTCTTTGGCTGTGGTCGTTGTGATTTAAGTGGCGGCAATCCACAGGAAATGTTTGAGACTTTAAAGCAAATGAAGCGTGAACTTCCTAATGATATGCTGATTCATCCTGGTCATAATTATTCGGTTAAAAAAACCTGCACCTTTGCAGAGCAATTAGAGGGTAATCCTTTTTTGCATTATGAGGATGAATCTGAATTTATTAATTATCGAATGGATGTCCACGATAAAACTCGAGATGAACCTTACGATAGTTTAAACAAACAAAACCTTAGAATTGCCCATTTGCTATAGGTACTGATGGATTTCTGAAAACTGCCGTATACTAATATCAGTCACTTCTGGCCAGACAAAATCGCCAGCTGGATCAAGGTGTATTGTTGCCACTTTGGCATTTCTACCAGCCTGCAAATCAAACCAATAGTCACCTACCATCACCGCATCACTCGGCTCAGCCCGCCACTCTTTAAGCAAATGATTAATGCCGTCAGGGGATGGCTTAGGCGAACAGGAATCCCGATCTAAACGGTGCTCAATAGGAAAAAAATGGCCTATACCGCATGCATTCAATGTAGTTTCGACAACGGGCATAACGTTACGAGTGAGTAATCCTAATTTTGCACCCCGTGTCTGCAACTTTTCAAGTAACTCGGGCACACCTGGCATTAGTATCGATTTCTCCGCAAAATGGCATTCAAGCTCATCTAGCTTTAACCAAAGAGGTGCTGATTGTTCATTTGGCATAGCGTGTAATGCTTCTAAAATCGGCACATCGGCTTCTAGGCCTAGTTCGTTACGCATATAATCGAAATCATGGGCGCTGATGGTTAACGTGCCATCCATATCGAAAATCCAATGATTACGCTGGTCTAAACGATGTAACTTCCACATTAATTTATTGCCTCTATTGGGATACCATTATGCTAAACGCAAGGTCATTATTATTGTTATTCACTAACAATGATATCTGAATCACAAATAGTGTATTCTAAACTCTTGTAAAAAACTGACTAATTTTAATTAACGGATTTTAATATGACGATCAATATTGGTGAAAAAATTCCTTCAATCACATTGCAATATATGGATGGCTCTAGCATTAAAAATGAGTCTACCGACAAATTGTTTTCAGGCAAGAAAGTGGCATTATTTGCACTGCCTGGCGCATTTACGCCAACTTGCTCAGCATCTCACCTGCCGGGTTATGTTATTAAATCAGAAGCCTTATTCTCCAAGGGTATTGACCTGATTGTTTGTCTTTCGGTGAATGATGCCTTTGTTATGAGTGCCTGGGGAGAACAACACAATGCGCAGGATCGCGTTATGATGGTGGCGGATGGCAGCGCAAACTTTACTCAGGCGGTAGGACTTGAGTTAGATTTGACGGATAATGGTATGGGCATTCGATCACAACGTTATTCGATGCTGATTAACGATGGTGTGGTCGAAGTACTGAATATTGAAGCCGCCGGTAAATTTGAAGTGAGCGATGCAGACACCATGCTGGCCAACCTTTAAACCACCAAAGCCAACAGACTAAATTATGCCAGCTAATAAAGAATCCAGTGCATTCGTCAGCCAGGCCTATAGTTTGACTGACGACAAAAAATCTCATGTTGATTTTTATCGAAAGTGGGCGGCTGATTATGACTACGAAATGCTTGATAAGCTCGGTTACACCTCGCCTAGCACAATCGCCAGTTTGCTTATCGATAATCTACCTGAGAAATCTTCTCGAATAATTGATATTGGTTGTGGTACTGGGCTAACTTGTACGTTGTTGCATGAACAAGGATATACCCATCTTGAGGGCATCGATTTATCACCTGATATGTTACTGGTAGCAAGGCATCGAAATATCTACCGGTCACTTTTCACAGGTGACTTAAACCTACCTTTGGACGTCGAAAGCGATATTTATGATGCGGCGATTTCCTCGGGCACTTTCACTCATGGTCATGTTGGTGCTGAGCCTTTAGACGAAGTCATACGGATCTTGAAACCTGGAGGTATTCTAGCGATTACTGTTCACCGTGATTTATGGCAAACACATGGCTTTGAAACGAAACTGGAATCTTTGGTGTCATCTAACACCATAGAATACATTACTTTGGAAGAAGGCGCCTATTACAAACAGGGTGCATTAGAAGGCTGGTTTTGTGTTTATCGGAAAAAATAATTTAGCTCTGATTTAATATTACACTTAAAGCGTCAATGCTTAAAACTACTAAACAGTATTTGATGTATCGATAAAATGTTTGAGTAATGTTGTAAAAAAACAACCACTGGGCAAAGTTGCGGTTACTTTAAGTGACTGTGAATCGAAGTCATGAGCAACATTGAACCCCTCTACCGTCGCTCGAGTCGTGCGCATTTGAAGTTTCACCTTTTGCGCAACTAGACACTCTACGATCTTAGGATATTGCTGATAAACAGCATTTTCTATTGCTAAAGCGTTTTCAGACAGCATGCTAATCCCATCACCAAACAAACTGGCCGCACTGGAAATATCTTGCTGTTGGTAACGTTCAAGAATGCTGTCATCAATTGCATCTGAGAATAAAGAATGGCTACCTGACAACATATAAACATCGCCTTGTAGAGGCTGATGCCAGTGATTTTGTTCTAGACGCTGGGATAAAATCTGATTAAACAGAAAACTCCGAAGTGAAGAAATATAAAGGCTACGCTTGGTTCGGCTAAGCTTTCTGGTTCGCCTCTCATTGGTAAAAGTATGAATCGCACGCTCAACATTATCTTGCTGGGCACCAAAACGTTGCTCTCCAAAATAGTTCGCCATTCCTGATATTTTCACATCGTCAATTTGCTGCTGAGTTTGGTTTGATAGTTCAGCGACGCCTCTAACGATGACTTCAAAGCTATTAGAGCGATGACTGCCTGATCTAATTTTTTTATTATGCCAGCCATGTTGCAACAGTGTGTAGTGGGAGGACGATGGAATTTCAACGCTATTCATTTGACCGGGTAGATGCACACTCAGCCATTGCTGTGTCACGGCTATTTTATCCTTTAAGCCGCTGTAACCAATATCACGGGCTTTAACAGAAAATTCACGCGCTACCTGCTCTATTAAATCTGGCGTGGTTAAGTTTGTTTTCTCGATGTGAAGAAAAAGATGCTCTCCCTCGCCACAGGCTTCAAAGCCTAAATTTTCACTCACTCGAAAATCATCAGCTTGGCTTTTTATGACACCAACCTGATGGGGTTCTCCATAGGGATATTTCAATGCTTTAACCTCTTCCCAAGGGATTTTTTTTGGATTTCTCAGCGACTTTATTTCGAAGATAATTAATTGAAACATGTTCGGCAGAAACAGTGGCTCCATTGTTAATCGCCCGCTGCGCCAATTTTAGCAAAGCGGTTGAATTAGGTAACAAAGCTGAATCTAGCGTTATTTCTTGCTGCCCTATAAACTTCCGACGCCAAATGTCTTCACCTACCGTCCAACCATGTCCTGTTCCACAGGCGGGTATATCCCGAAGAAACACATCATCTAGCTTGTTAAGGTTTTCACACCCTTTAAGCTCAGCCAATCCTAGAGCGTCCCTTTCATAGACAGCCCAGTAAACTTCGCCCATACGGGCATCGAGAGCGACCAGAACATTAGGTACAGAATAGTTATCCAAGCTAGTCTGAGCTAGTAGGGCTAGCGTTGAAATAGACGCAATCGGTATATCCAAGGCTATTGCTATGCCTTGGGCTGTTGAAGCTGCAATTCGAATACCAGTGAAAGTACCAGGTCCATTGGCAAAGGCGCAATGTGTAATATCACGCTTTGACAACTGAGAGTTACTTAAAACTGTATTCATCATCTGTGGGAGTAGTTTAGTGTGCTGACGCGGAGCAACTTCAAACACACTAAATACTTTACCATCATCGCGAAGCAAAGCGGCTGAACAGGCCTCCGTGGAGGTATCAATGGCTAAAATATTCATGCGACTCTTAGGTTGTATTAGGTTATTTTGTATGACTAAGCCAAGTAGTAATTTAAGTTAACGATTGTGCTAAAAGCTGTATTTATCATGTAAAAAAATAAGCCGACCTTTAATCTAAAAGTAGCTGTATCATTTCTATGGGATATTTTTCTTTGCCACTAGTCGATTTTAAAATAAGCTAAATCAGGAATTAATTAGACGATTACGGCCTGAACAGAGCTTCTATTCATAAAAAATAGGTTATGTTTAATTATCGGGCAATGCCCCTTTTACTATTTTTAATAAAAGTAACAAATTCCGCTACTTCAGGATATGCTTCGCAAAGTGGCAGTAACTTTTCTAACGCTGCCTCTTTAGTAGCTTTCGATTTTAAAAGCTCTCGAAAGGACTTATGTAGAGCTCGAATTAAGTCTTCAGAGTAACCTTTGCGTCGCAATCCCTCTTTATTGATACCAATAGCTTTTGCACGATTGCCGGCAGCAATGGAAAAAGGCGGTATATCCTGAGTCACAACAGATCCTTGGCCACAAAGTGACTTAGCGCCGATCTGGGTAAACTGGTGAACTGTTGTAAAACCACCGAGTATTGCGAAATCACCCACCTCTACATGACCGCCTAATGAGGCAGCATTCGCAAATACTGTGTTATTACCAACGATGCAGTCATGGGCAACATGACAACAAGTCATAAATAAATTGTCATTACCAATCACAGTTTTACCAGTTCCACCGGCCGTACCCCGATTGAAAGTGACATACTCTCGAATAACGTTGCGGTCACCAACGATCAATTGGGTAGGTTCACCATTATATTTTTTGTCCTGGGGTGCCTCGCCTATAGAGCTAAACTGAAAAAATTTATTCTGCTCGCCTATGCGAGTAGGACCTTGGATAACGACATGAGGGCCAACTTCGGTTCCAGCGCCAATTTCGACATCCGGCCCAATAATACTGTAAGGGCCAATGGAAACGTTTTCGCCAAGTTTAGCCTTTTCGTCAATAATCGCTGTGGCATGTATCATATTTCTTTATCCTGTGCTGACAGCATCATATCAGACTCAGCAACCATCGCCCCATCAACAAATGCCTGACATTCGTATAGGCCAATGCCACGCGTATTTCGGGTCAGTCTGACTTTTATTTCTAATTGATCACCAGGTAAGACCTGACCACGAAACCTCGACTTATTCATCCCAACTAGCATGTGTAACTTTGTTTTAGGGTCCACTGCCATCGATGAAAAAGACAACAACCCCGTCGCTTGAGCCATCGCTTCGAGTATCAAGACACCCGGCATAATTGGCTTACCCGGAAAATGACCTTGAAAAAAAGGTTCGTTAAAAGACACATTTTTTATTGCCGTAAGATATACCTTATTGTCAGTATCGATGACTTTATCAATTAACAAAAACGGGTAACGATGAGGTAATAGTGCCATTACTTTACTAATATCAAAACCCGACATACAACCTCTATTATGAAAAAAAAACTACTTATTCTTTTGTAGTGAAGCAACAGACTTGGCTAATTGATCCAAGGCTTTATAACGCACATTGCATTTGTGCCAATCTTTATTATTCAGTAATGGTGTACCCGATGAATAGACGCCAGGTTTAATAATGTTTTTTGTCACCAACGACATAGCGGTAACTTTCACATAATCTGCAATTTTGAGATGCCCTGCAATTGCGGCACAACCCGAAATCTGGCAATAACGACCGATAGTAACACTTCCAGCGATGGCCACATGACCTGCAATCGCAGTATGCGCACCAATCCGAACATTATGAGCAACCTGAATTAAGTTATCCAATTTACAACCTTGCTCTATAACCGTATCGTCAAGAGCCCCTCGATCGACAGTCGTATTGGCACCAATTTCAACATCATCTTCTAGTATAACAGTTCCAATTTGCGGCACCTTGTGCCATCGCTCTTCGTGCATCACCAACCCATAGCCATCCCCACCCAGTACGACACCCGACTGTAATATGCAATTGTTGCCTATAATTACCTGCCGACATAAAGTAACTCGGCTATGTAATAAACAGTGATCACCAATTTTCACATTCTGTTCGATAATACAACCAGCGCCAATGGACGTTCCCAAACCAATAACTACATTATCACCGATCACCGCTAGAGCACCGACCGACACCCCTACACCTAATATGGCACTATCAGAAATTTGAGCTGATGGATGTATTGTTGTTAAAAACAGGCCAGTTAATTCTGGCACTAGTAAATGCAGTGCTTGAACGAATGACAACTGAGGCGTAGCTGAAAATAAAAACTGTTTATTAATTTTGGAACAATCAAAATCCAGCGGAACAATCACTGTTGAACAGTTGCTGAATTCTAATCGGGCTGTATATTTTAAACTTTGAATAAAACAAAGATCACTTGAGGTAGCATTTGAGAGTGATCCAGCGCCACAAATAATAGATTCTGGATTACCTGAAAAATCCAAATCTAGCTTAGCAGCAAGATGTTGAAGGGAAAAACTCACCACATTAATTCTTCATATCACTATTTTAAATCCTTTTCTATAAATCATACTGTTTAAAGTTGAGGTTTAGATACTTACTTTCCTTTAGCCATAACCATAAGGTCAATATTTGAAATAAATTGAAAACGCAACTTCAATATTAAACCTACTGAGTCTCTTCTTCTGCTAGTTTGGAAGATGTTTTTAGCATGTCAATTATCTGCGCCGTAATATCGATTTGATTGGAGACGTAGCTCACGCCTTCTGTGAGTATCAGATCAAAACGTTCGGAATCACCTAATTTCAACAAAACGTTCGCTATCACTTTCTGTAATTCATGAATTTCTTCGTTTCTTCTTAAATTTTGATCTTCTCTAAATTCCTGTTCTAGAAACTTTAATTGACTCACTTTGAGTCTTATTTCGCGTTCAAGTTTACGCCTTGTTTTTACAGTAATCTGAACTTCAGTGGACTTCAGTTGTTCTTCAATATCCAACACTTCCTCTCGTTTCAACTTCAATTGTGCCTCACGCGGTTTAAACTCAGCTTCTAGTCGCTCTTCGACTTTACGAGCCTGAGGTGCTTCTTTTAAAACGCGCGAGGTGTTCACAAATCCTATTTTGAAACTGTGATCAGCCGCCAATAATATACCGTTACTGGCAAAAAGTGTCAGCACTAAAATTAGCAAGTATCTTGTCATATCGATCTTCAGAATCCTATTCAAAACGACGCACCCAATGAGAACTGAAAATTCTGAGTATCGTCACCTGGTTGATCATTAATTGGGAATGCATAGCTGAACTCTAGCGGACCTACCACTGAAAACCACTTCGCAGAAATCCCCGCTGACTGACGTAAATCATTGATTTCAAATGAATTACTATCTTTAAATACATTACCAGCATCAAAGTATAGCGCAAGTCGAAAGGTATCTGAACTGGCAAGTGATTCTAGAGGGAACAAAAGTTCTGTTGTCGTAGTGAACTGAACATTACCTCCAAAGGAGTCGCCATTACTATCAAGTGGACCTAAACTATTCTCTTCATAACCTCGGACAGATCGAACACCACCGGCATGGTATTTATCAAAAAATGGCATATCTGTTGTTCCACTATAACTATCACCATAGCCAATACGATTACGAAACCCAAAGGTTATTTTGTCTGTAACAGGGAAGGCAGTTTGATGCCGGTACAGAACTTTATAATAATCCAGATCACCATTAAACATTTGTAGTGAAAGGGAATTTAAATGCCCTGAATCAGCAAAAATAAGCTTGTTTCTAGTATCATTTGAAATACTCACCCCACCAAAAACACTTGTGTAGTTATTACCACTAATATTAGCCCTATCGCTAACCTGATTATATTCACTACTATTATTAACAATAAAATCAACTATCTCAGTGGATGCTTTATTGGATATCTTAACATTATTTCGAACGGCACCTAAACTAAAACTGAACGAATTGTATTCAGATATAGGGATACCATATGCAACTGACAGCTTAATTTGGTCCAGTAAATAATTAGCAAAGTTTTCTTCAGAAGCATCCGTTTCTCTAAAAGTCAGATAGAAACCGCGACTAACTCCGTCAGCCGTGAAGTAAGGATTCAGGTAGTTAAACCTGTATTGTTTTGTAGACTTAGAATTATCGAACGAAAAGCCAACAGCCTTTCCAGTACCAAAAATATTGTCATGGTCGAAACCAAGAGTCAATAAAACACCCTGAGTCTGTGAATATCCAAGGCCGACCTGAAAGCTACCCGAGAACCGCTCAACAACAGTAACTTTTAAATCGAGTAAATTATCATTTCCACTAACTGGCACAGAAACAATATCAACCGACGCTAAAAACTTTAAGCGCTGGAGTCGAATCCGTGATCGATCAATACTACTTCCCTTATAGATAGATCCTTCAAGTTGGCGCATCTCGCGCCTTAAAACATTATCTTTACTTTTATCATTGCCAGTAAAGTTAATAGCCCTCACTGTCATCTTTCTACCCGGAGTCACTATGAATTTTAAATTAATGGATTTTTCTTCGTCATTAATATCGAGACCCGTTCTGACATCAGAAAAAGCATAACCATCCTCTCCAAAACGCTTATTCATAAGGCTAACGACTTGATTCATTTTTTTGCGCGAAAAGATATCTCCTTCCCTAAAGGTCACCAGTGCTAATAGTTCGGCTTCATCGACAACAGATTCGCCACTAATACCAATACTATTGACAGTATATTGCTCACCTTCAGTGACATTGACCGTTATATTAATGTCTTTACGATCAGGGCTAATAGATACCTGCTTAGAATCAATTTCAAAGCGCACATAACCTTTATCTAAATAAAACGACCTGAGATTTTCAAGATCACCCAACAATTTACCACTGGCATATTCGTCAGAGGCGAACCACCCTGAATCTGCAGTTTCTAGCTCGAAATTGTCAAGTAGTGCTTTTTCACTAAATTTTTGATTACCCGTGATATTAATCGAATGTATAAGAGCAACCTCACCCTCAGAAATATTGATATCGATTTCAACGCGATCATCGTCAAGATAGCGCCAGTCTGTAGTCAACTTGACAGCGTATTTTCCGAGAGAAAAATAAAGTTGTTGTAGTTCAAGCTCTAACCTTGACAGCTTTAATTCATTGAAAATTTTACCCCGAGTCATGCCAATCTGATCGAGTGCCTCCTCGAGATTTTCGTCTGTGAGTTTATCGTTACCTTCCACATTAACGGCAGAGATTGAAGGTCTTTCACTCACTTTAACCACTAAAGTACTCTCGTCACGCAACAACTCAACTCCATCAAAAAAACCTGTGGAGTAAAGTTCTCGGATAAAGTAAGGAGCACTCTCAGAGTCAAATACTTCACCGACCTTAATGGGTAAATAATTTAATACAGTACCAACAGAAATTTTCTTAGCACCCACAATTTCTATCTGCTCTACATTGAAGCTATCCGCACTAGCAGTAAACACAGAAAATAACAGTGGTAAAACACTGAGCCAACCCATTAACTTCAAAATTATTCCACCAGACGCAGTAAGTCGTTATAGATAGCAATCGACATTAGCCCAAATAACAGCGCCATGCCAATTTTCTGTCCGACCAATTCAGTAGATTCTGATACCGGACTACCTTTTATAATTTCAATCAAATAGTAAAATAAATGTCCACCATCTAAGATAGGAACAGGCAGCAGGTTTAACACGCCTAAACTAATGCTGATAATGGCAAGAAAGGTGATGAACTGCTCAACCCCGACACGGGCTGAAATTCCAGCATAACGAGCGATAGTAATCGGACCGCTCAAGTTTTTAACACTGGCTTCACCCACTACTAATTTTCCAAGTACTTTTAAAGTCAACCACGACATCCGCCATGTTTTATCTATCGATTCACCCAGCGCATCAATTGGCCCATAGCGTTCAATCACCTCCATTTTTTGTCGAACGTCATCAGGTATCTCAATTCGATTCATTACCCCAATAAATCCATAGCTTTCGCCCTTATCATTGCGAAGTTTAGGCGTGAGTTGAAGTGACACTTGCTGACCGCCTCTTAGTACCACGACATCAAGAGGTTTCTCTGGATTAGCTCGGATCAATTCCACCCATCGATGCACATTAGGTATCATTTCACCGGCTAGCATGACAATTTGATCATTTGCCAACAGACCCGCAGCTTGTGCGGCACCGCCAGCAACCACTTCATCAATAACGGGTGGAATATTTGGGCGCCAAGCAGAGAAGCCTAATTCACCGATTAAATCTATTTGTTCTTTCTGCAAAAGTTGTAGTTGGCTGATATCGACT
This sequence comes from Gammaproteobacteria bacterium, assembly GCA_051277905.1. GTDB lineage: Bacteria > Pseudomonadota > Gammaproteobacteria. Next base: position 24,080 of record JBNMQI010000002.1, read on the forward strand.
ACCGTTTTCAGAATTTGAAGGTCAGCACGCTCAACTTCGATCACAATGGACTCAGCACCCACAGACTCTTCGAGCAGTGTAAAACGCGTTTTTTCCCAACTCTGAGTTTTAATACCATTGACAGATAATATGGTGTCCTGTGATCGGATACCGGCACTGTAGGCAGGACTCGGGCTAATAACGTCACCAACCACTGGCTTAACACCAACAACACCCATCATGTAAATAAGTGAATAGGCGGCAATGGCGAAGAGAAAGTTAAACGCTGGGCCAGCAGCGACAATGGCAAATCGTCTCCAAACGCTCTTTCGATTGAATGTTCTATCTAAATCACTTTCAGCTACGTCACCTTCACGCTCATCAAGCATTTTTACGTAACCACCTAAAGGAATACAGGCGAGGACATATTCGGTTTGGTCCGGCCCCGCTGTTTTTTTCCAAATAGGTTTTCCAAAACCGACTGAAAATCTGAGCACCTTGACACCCATTTTGCGAGCCACCCAGAAATGACCAAATTCATGGATCGTCACTAAAATGCCTATTGCCACAACAAATGCAGCAATGCTATAAAGAATAGAGACTAAGCCTTCCATTAGTAAACCATCCGTTGGCCATAAACCTTAGACTGTTGGCTGGCAAACTCACGCGCCCGTCGATCATCTTCTAAAATAATGTCGAGATTACTGGCTGAGTTCGAAGGAATATTTTGTAAAGTATTATCAATCAATTTAGGGATATCAGTAAATTTTATCTGTTCATTTAAAAAACTGGCAACAGCTACTTCATTAGCCGCATTCAAAATCGCCATGCTAGTACCACCTTGCTTAAATGCATCACGAGCTAGTTTAAGGCAGGGGAAGCGTTGCTCATCAGCGGTTTCAAAGCTTAATTGACTGACTTGAATCAAATCTAATGGTTCAACTCCAGAGTTCATTCTATCTGGCCACGCCAGTGCGTTTGCAATCGGAGTACGCATATCTGGATTACCCAGTTGTGCCAATACTGAACCGTCAGTATAAGCTACCATTGAATGAACAATACTTTGTTTATGCAAAACAATTTCAACATTTTTCTCATCAATATCAAATAACCAACAGGCTTCTATTAATTCTAGCCCCTTATTCATCATTGTCGCTGAATCGACCGAAATTTTGGGCCCCATACTCCAGTTAGGATGGGTAATGGCGCGCTGTGGTGTGACTGCATCAAATTCATTCAGTGGTAGATCACGAAATGGACCACCTGAACCCGTGAGTAGTATTTTAGTAATTCCTTTAGCCGTTTGATTCGATGCATAATCTACTGGCAAGCATTGAAAAATAGCGTTGTGCTCGCTATCCACAGGAATCAACTGTGCTTTATGTTGGGCAACTTCTTTCATGAATAAATCACCCATCATCACTAACGATTCCTTGTTCGCTAACAATATCCGCTTAGCACTACGAACGGCTGCCAGCGTTGGCATCAAACCAACCGAGCCAACGATTGCTGCTATAACAATATCAACGTCTTCATGACTAGCCACCTCAAGTAAACCCTGCTGCCCATCCATTACCTGGGTCGGTGAATCATTCAGCAGTACTTTAAGCTGCTGCGCACTAGCAATGTCACTCATTACCGCAAAGCGTGGCTGATACTGAAGGCAAATCGACAACATCTTTTCAACGTTTGTATTTGCCGTGACAGCATAAATCGAATATTGCGTTGGGTGCTGAGCGATTACATCGAGGCTACTTGCCCCTATCGATCCGGTCCCACCAAGAATAGTCACCTGCTTCATTTAAATTACGCCTACAACGTACAGCCCAAAAATAAAAACAGGGGTCGCTGCAATAACACCATCAATTCTGTCTAAGACACCGCCATGACCGGGTAATAAGGTACCACTATCTTTCACGCCGGCTTCACGCTTTAAGATGCTTTCATACAAGTCGCCAACAACAGAAATAGCCGAAGCGCATAATCCAATACAAATAAACTGCCAAAAAGCTATACCCCAGCCGTTGCTTAGCCAAAATACAATACACATCCAAACCAAATTACAAACAATGCCACCAATAACGCCTTCCCACGTTTTACCTGGGCTAATGCCTGGTGCAAGTTTATTTCGACCAAAACGCTTTCCAGAGAAGTAAGCGCCAATATCAGCAACCCATATAAGTGTTAGTGTATAAAGTAATATCCACCCACCCGCATCAAAGTGACGTTGCACAAACAAAAGACCTGTCGCACAAATCCAAAGTAATACCAAGCCCATCAGGAGATGTAACCATTTTATCTGTATCGTCCATTGGCCACTGAATTTGTAGCGAACCATAAAGCATAAGATGATAATCCAAACTAATGAGCCGATGAAAGAGAAGTAAAAGTTCAGCCAGATACCTGACTTCACATTAAACAACCAAAATAATGAGGCTAATAGGATCGAAATAATAATTCCAAGTGTCTTCTCTGGCATTATAGTAAGTGCGAATAACTCTCGTATTGCAACAAATAATCCGATAGAAAATAATACGTTAGACCCGTAATCCCCAAAAAAGAAAATCGTACTTGCAAACACCAATGCCAAGACAATAGCCGTTAATATTCGGTGCTTTAGCATTACTTAACGTCCACCATCTGATCACTCGTTTTGCCATAACGCCGTTGCCTCTTGGCGTAATCATCAAGTGCCTTTTGCATTTCCTGTATAGAAAAGTCTGGCCATAATACGTCGGTGAAATAAAACTCGGTATAAGCCAGTTGCCAGAGTAAAAAATTACTGGCTCGATGTTCTCCACCCGTTCGAATAAAAAGGTCTGGATCAGGCGTATCAGCTAAAGACAATTCACTTTCAAGCATAGGCTGATCAATTTGTTCTGATGAAATATCTCCCCGCTCAACCCTTGAGGCTATTGTCTTTACCGCATTCAATATATCCCACTGGCCGCCATAATTAGCGGCAATATTGAGTGTCATGACGCTATTTTTAAGTGTTAGCGATTCTGCTTCAGCAATTTGCTTTTGCAGAGTTTGAGAGAAAGCAGAACGTTCACCAATGAAACGAATACGAATATTCTGTGAATGTAACTCTGCACTATTGTCTTTTAATGAGCGAAAAAACAATTCCATGAGCGTGCTAACTTCCTCTTCAGGACGATTCCAGTTCTCACTACTAAACGCAAAAAGTGTTAAATATCGTACGCCTGCACGAGCAAAAAACTCAATGGAATTTCGAGTAATAGCCACTCCCTTTCGATGCCCAAATGTCCTTGGCATGAAACGCTTTTTAGCCCAGCGGCCATTACCATCCATAATGATACAGACATGTTTTGGTGTGGCTTTTATTGCTGTTACTGATGGATCCATATAAATCGAAAGACCCTAAATTTCCATTAGTTCTTTTTCTTTAATTTGTAGTAATGATTCTATTTCAGCGGTGGATTGATTGGTAGTTTGCTGAACCATATCCTGCCCCTTATGCTCATCATCTTCGGAAATGTCTTTATCTTTCTCGAGTGATTTAAGATCACTGTTCGCATCACGTCGAATATTGCGGATTGCAACTCGAGCATTCTCAGCTAGCTCTTTGACAACTTTAACGAGTTCTTTACGCCGCTCTTCGGTCAATGGGGGCATTGGTACACGAATAACAGCACCCGAAGTCGATGGGTTTAAGCCCAGATCTGACTTCATAATTGCTTTTTCGATCACCGCCACCATGCTTTTATCCCAAGGCGTTACGGCTAAAGTTCGCGAATCTTCAACGGTCAGATTAGCGGCTTGTCCAATGGGTACTTCACTACCATAGAAATCGACCGAAATATGGTTTAACAGGCTTACATGCGCGCGGCCTGTTCGAATTTTTAACAATTCGACCTTGAATGCTTCGATGCTTTTGTTCATTCGGCTCAACGCATCTTTTTGTACATCATGAATCATTTTTATGCCTCTTTTCGGGTCACTAACGTGCCGATAGATTTACCTTTTGCCAATTCGAGTAGAACACCCGACTGGTTCATATCACAAACCACCATATCGAGCGCATTATCGTTGCATAAAATCATAGCTGCAACATCCATAACGGCCAAACGTTGATCAATTGCCTGATCGTAGTCGAGATGCTCATACTTTACTGCATCTTCAAATTTGACTGGGTCTTTATTATAAATTCCATCGACTTTAGTCGCCTTAACCATCAGGTCGGCCTGAATCTCGACTGCTCTTAAACTTGCACCTGTATCAGTCGTGAAATAAGGGCAACCGGTGCCCGCTGCAAAAATAACAATGCCACCATCAGCTATCCTTTGGCGAGCTTCGCGTTGGGTATATCGATCACAGACCTGAGGCATATCAAGCCCCGACATGACGGTTACATTTACGCCACGTTGTTGCAAGCTATCCCTCAAAGCAAGCGCATTCATTACAGTCGCTAGCATGCCCATGTGATCGCCAGTGACTCTATCGACACCCGCCTCAGCCAGTTGGGCACCTCGGAATAAATTACCACCCCCAACAACAACACCTAGCTCGACACCTGCTTGCTGCAAGCTATCCAATTCAACAGAAAGCATTGCAATAATAACAGGGTCAATGCCAAAAGCGTTTTGCCCCATTAGGGCTTCACCACTGAGTTTAACCAATAAGCGCTTGTATTTAAGGTCGGTCATTTCTCACTCATTCATTTCAAAATTGTAACAAAGCACACGGCTTTATTAAGTCACGTCTTTTTCGTGAGGGCATAGGCCGTTAAACTTTAGTTAAGGCCCACTATGCTTGAATTTTGCATCGCCATTCATATTAATTACAGTGTACATCAACTACCTACAAATTAGCCTACTGAACTAAGAAATTAGATGCCATTATTGTCATAGGCAATAAATTTTTTAGACGCTAATAAAATAAAGGCCGCGAGAGCGGCCTTAAAGTTAACTATGAAGCTTTCACCTTTTGAGCTGAGAAGCCACTTCAGCTGCAAAATCTTCGACTTTCTTTTCGATACCTTCACCTACTTCATATCGAACGAAACGTGTTATTGAACTGCCAGCATTTGACAATAACTTACCAACGGTCTGATCTTGATCCTTAACAAAAGGCTGTCCCAGTAAAGTAACCTCTGCTAGAAATTTATTCAAACGCCCCTGAATCATTTTTTCAATGATTTCAGCAGGCTTACCACTATCTTGAGCTTGAGCAATCAAAATGGCTTTTTCTTTTTCGACGAATTCGGCCGGAACGGCAGATTCATCAACATATTGAGGATTAACGGCAGCAATATGCATTGCAATATCACGCGCCATACCATCATCAGCATCTGATTCAACCAAAACACCAATCCGTGAACCATGGGAATAAGATGCAACGCCTAGTGCAGATTCAATGATTTCAAAGCGTCGAATTTGGATATTCTCACCCACTTTCGAAATTAATGCCTGACGAGCCTCTTCAACTGTTTGAGAATCACTAATCGACAATCCACTAATCACTTCAACCGATGCTGGCTTATTAGCTAAAATCACTTTAACTACGCCATCTGCAAAACTCTGGAAATTACTATCTTTAGCAACAAAGTCAGTTTCAGAGTTAATTTCCAGAATAACCGCTGTGCTGCCTTCTACCCTGACCATCACTGCGCCATCAGCCGTTACACGGCTAGATTTTTTATCCGCTTTAGCCGCACCCGACATGCGCATCAGTTCTGCTGCTGCTTCAATATCACCATTGCACTCAACCAGTGCTTTTTTACATTCCATCATTCCCGAACCTGTGCGTTCGCGGAGTTCTTTAACTAAAGATGCTGTTACAGCCACTTCAATGCCTCGCTATATTTATCTTGAGTCTCTTAACCTTTAAAAGCTTAAGAGAATTTATTAATTCGTACTAAATTTAAGTATCTTTAAGTTTGGGCTACATGTCAGAACAAACTAAAAGAGGGTTGTTGCTTAATACCCGATTCACTTCTCAGTCAACCGGGTACCGAGGTTTCTATTACTCTTTGCCGTCAGCTTTATCTGCTGAAGGTTCTACTGCCTTTTTAGTGGCCGCTTTTTTCACTGCCGCTTTTTTGGGTGCTGCTTCAGTTACCACTGCTTCTGGTACTTCGGCAACTAAGGCCTCAGCCACTGCTTCAGTTGATTCTGCATCAGCTGACTCAGAGCCATCTGCTTCTTCTTTAACTGGCTTTACAGAAGCAATTTTTGAAGGTGCTTTTGCAAGTTCTTCTCTGGCTTTAATTTCACCAGCGATGCTCTCTTTACCAACCAGAATCGCATCAGCAGCCATTTTGGTATAAAGCTTAACTGCACGCATGGAATCATCGTTACCAGGAATGATGTAATCAATACCATCAGGTGAGTTATTTGTATCAACGATACCAACAACAGGAATACCTAATTTAGTGGCTTCCTGAATTGCAATATCTTCATAACCGACGTCAATGACGAACAGTACATCAGGTAAGCCATTCATTTCCTTGATGCCACCCAGCGTCTTTTCTAGTTTTTCTTGCTCACGAGATAATTGCAGAATTTCTTTCTTACTGATTTTCTCATAGGCGTTATTCTTGGACATTTCTTCCAATTCTTTTAAACGCTTAATAGAAGCGCGAACGGTACGGAAGTTAGTCAGCATGCCACCCAACCAGCGGTGATTAACGAAAGGCATGCCACAACGCTCAGCTTCAGTCTTAACGGCTTCACTGGCTGCACGCTTAGTGCCAACGAACATGATTTTGCCCTTATTAGAGGCAACCTTACCCATGAAGTTAAGAGCATCTTTGGCCATCGGCATGGTTTGCTCGAGGTTAATGATATGAATTTTATTACGTTCGCCAAAAATAAAGGCGCCCATTTTGGGGTTCCAGAAACGAGTTTGGTGACCGAAGTGCACGCCCGCTTCCAACATTTCACGCATAGTAACGTTAGACATAGTTATCTCCAGATATCTGTCTTGAGTAGTCGGCTATTCACAATGACCACTCGGGGTTAAGCCTCCACATATCCAGCGATTACGACCTGTTTCTCTGGTAAAAAACAAGCACCCATAATCGAGTGTTGATATGTGTGTGTAATTAAATTTACTCTGACTGTTGCCTAGAGCGCGCGCTTTATACCATAATCCACATTCAGCAACAACAAAACAGTAGTAATTTATGGCAGTCTCGATCAAAAACAGTGAAGAAATTGAAAAAATGCGTATTGCAGGCAGGCTTGCGGCAAACGTGTTGCATATGATCGAGCCTCATGTGGTACCAGGCATCACGACCCAACAGTTGAATGACATATGCCACGACTATATCGTCAACCACCAGCAAAGCATTCCTGCACCACTCAACTATCGAGGTTTTCCACGCTCAATTTGCACCTCAGTCAATCATGTTGTTTGCCATGGTATCCCTGCGGATAAGAAGCTAAAGGCCGGTGACGTTATTAATATAGACATCACCGTTATAAAAGATAAGTATCATGGGGATACGAGCCGCATGTTTATGGTCGGTAAACCCACCATTCAGGGTGAACGTTTGTCACGCGTCGCTTATGAATGCATGAAAATCGGTATAGAAATGATCAAGCCAGGTATTCGTCTAGGAGACATTGGCCACGCCATCCAGACTCACGCCGAAAAAAATAAGTTCAGCATCGTTCGTGAATACTGCGGTCATGGCATCGGCAATGTCTTTCATGAAGACCCCCAAGTATTACATTACGGCAAGCCAGATACTGGACTCCGGTTAGAGCCAGGTATGATTTTCACCATTGAGCCCATGCTAAATCTAGGAAAACGTCATGTTAAATTACTACCCGATGATTGGACTGTTGTCACTAAAGACCATAGTCTGTCAGCCCAGTGGGAGCATACAAACCTAGTCACTGAAGATGGTTTTGAAGTACTCACTGAGCATCCAGACAAGCCGTTGTAATCATGACAAGTGACGTTTCAAACAATAGCATGACTGATATGCTGTCTGAAATCAGCCATTGCCTAACGAGAATAAAAACACCCCAAGGGATTATTGCAAAGCCTGTAACAGACGGTCTCAATCGAACGAACGAGCAACTTTACGCTGCTTTCGATCAGGGCGTGCCTATCCAGACACTTGTAAGTCAAAAATCGAAAGTCATTGATCATGTTTTGCACTTTTGTTTTGACAGCTTCATTTATCATACTCAAGAATGCCAATGCAGCCTAGTTGCTGTGGGTGGTTATGGTCGATCAGAATTACTCCCCGGATCAGACATTGACTTGATGGTGCTATTGAGCCAAAAACCCGATAAAACATTAGAAAACGAATTATCCCGTTTTATTACATTTTTATGGGATATCGGCCTCGAAGTGGGCCACAGCGTTCGGACTGTTGACGACTGTATCGTGCAAGGCAAGGCAGATGTGACCGTCATTACCAATATGATTGAAGCTCGACTCATTTGTGGTGATGAAAACTTATATGAACGTTTTCAGCAGGCGATTGAGCCAAGCAAAATGTGGTCATCTCGCGAGTTTTTTGAAGCCAAGCTAAAGGAACAAGAAATCCGTCATATGCGCTATAACGATACCGCATACAATCTTGAACCTAACATTAAAGAGGGTCCAGGTGGATTACGCGATATTCAAATTGTAGGCTGGGTCGCTAAACGTCACTTTGGTACCAGAACCTATTTAGAGCTGATTGATAGAGAGTTTATTACCGCAGATGAATACCAGTTAATAGAAGCGGGACAACGTCATTTGTGGAAGGTCAGGTTTGCATTACATCGACTGGCAAAAAGACGCGAAGACAGACTCTTATTCGATTATCAAAATCAAATTTCGATTGATTTTGGATTTGAAGCAGGACCACATAATCTCGCAATAGAACAATTCATGCAGCAATACTATCGAACCATTATGGAGCTCGAGCGCCTGAATGAGATGCTATTACAAATATTCAGAGAAGAAATTTTATTTGCCGACACTAAAAAGCAAACCAGTGTCATCAATGATCGGTTCATGCTGCGAAACAACTATATTGAAGTGAGGCATGCCGATGTATTTAAACAACACCCTCCGGCTCTAATCGAACTGTTTGTTTTAATTTCGTCCCACTCAGACTGTGAAGGGGTTAGTGCATCAACCATCAGGTTAATCCGTGAGCACCTTTATTTAGTGGACGATAGCTTTCGAAACAATGATGAAGTTAAGCATCTATTTATGCAGTTAATGAGTGGGACAAATGGCGTCACACATCAAATGCGACGGATGAATTCCTATGGTTTTCTGGCCGCCTACATCCCTGCTTTTGAAAAAATCACAGGCCGCATGCAGTATGATTTATTCCATGCCTATACGGTCGACCAACACACCATTTTTGTCATTAGAAACCTACGCCGTTTTGCACTCGAAATACATGAAGATGAATTTCCGTTTTGTAATTTGGTTTTTAACAAACTAGAAGACCCAAAATTACTTTATCTTGCTGCGCTATTCCACGATATAGCCAAGGGACAGGGTGGCAGTCACTCCGTTCTAGGTGCTGAAATAGCCACTCAGTTTTGCTTGCAGCATAATCTAAATGCCAAAGAAACCCGTATCGTATCGCAGTTAGTGCGTAACCATTTATTAATGTCTGTAACGGCACAACGCAAGGACATCAGTGACCCCGATGTTGTGCGCGAGTTTGCTCAACAAGTTGGCAGTATGAATATGCTCAATTATCTCTACCTACACACCGTTGCAGATATACGCAGCACCAACCCAAAGCTATGGAATAACTGGAAAGACGCCCTATTCCAGCAGCTTTACACCGCAACTAAAAATGTCATTCGACGCGGTATTAAAAATGCGCCAGATATCGGAGAGATTATTCAAGAAAATAAAGATGCGGCATTTGAATTAATGCTGGACCTACCTTACAACCAGCAAGCTATTATTGATCAATGCGACCAATTACCTGGGGACTATTTTTTACGCCATCATCCGCTCGAAATCCGTTGGCATGTAGACACCATACTGGGCAGTCCAGAGCAGTCAACACTAGTCAGAGTTCGTCAGGCGACGCATTCAAAAACGACCAAAGTATTTGTTTACTGTGACGAAAACCCCAACGTTTTTTCTCAGGTCACCGGCGCCCTCGGTTCACTTGGATTGAGTATTTTAAATGCGGAAATATTCACCACTAAAAACGATAAAATTATGGATACATTTATTATCCAAGATCACGACAGCCAGTCAATCACAGAGCCATCAATCGTTAAACAAATAGAAGAAGCACTAATAAAAGCATTTAAGTCAAATACTATCTATAAGCCAGTTATCAATAACCGCAGACACCGCCATCAAAAGGCTTTTAATCACCCCACTCAAATTCAATTTGAACAGGACACGGTCAACCAGCGAACTGTGATGGAAATTACGGCAATGGATATGCCTGGCATGTTGTCGACGATTTCAAACGTAATCGCCCTCAATTCGATCAATATTACCCATGCAAAAATTTCTACTTTAGGCGAAAGAGTGAATGATATTTTTTTCTTGGTTACACCTGATGGCAAAAATATTACCGACCAGTCAGCCTTGGATATACTAGAATCTCAGATTATTAAAGGCATCGCCGATATCAACCCAAAGTAAGTCATTAGAACTTAACTATAAGTCGATACGATACTTATTAGGAGACATTAAAAGGACTGTCTATTGACTCACTTGGCTCTGTAAACCAGCGTGGCCCGCTATCTGAAATGTACGCGTGGTCTTCGAGGCGCACGCCAAATTCGCCATAACTACAAATCATAGGCTCAATCGAAAAACACATCCCAGGAGCTAAGGGTAAATCATTGCCTTTGACAATATAAGGATGCTCATGGACGTCAAGTCCCACACCATGTCCAGTTCGATGCGGCAAACCAGGCACTTTATAATCAGGGCCATACCCAGCCGCTACAATGACGGCCCGCGCAGCATCATCGGGTGCTGAACAAGCGGCTCCAATTTGCGCTGCATCAAAAGCGGCTTGCTGCGCCGCATGCTCTAACGACCAGATTTCTCTCTGCCTTGCATTGGGTTCACCGAATACATAACTGCGTGTAATGTCTGAATTATAGCCATGTAAGGTTGCCCCGGTATCGATTAGCACCATGTCATTTTCAGCCAAGATTTGTGGATATGAAACACCATGTGGATAAGCTGTCGGCTCACCAAACAAAACAATTTTAAAGGTTGAACGGCCATCCATTCCACTGGCGATATGCGCTGCATCCAAAAACGACTGTACATCACGGGTATCGATACCCGTCTCAAGAATACACGCCACTGACTGCTGAACATTCAGTGTGATTGCCTTGGCCTGAGTTAGTAATGAAATTTCAGCTTGTGACTTAATCTGACGACAAGGCCATATCAAACTATCTGCATTAACAATTACTAGTTTTGATGACGATTTTTGCAACCCATCAACAATAAAAAATGGGGTTTGTGGATCAACAGCCAATTGAGCAACATTTGTTTTGGATCGAATTAAAACGGTTTCAGCGACAGCTGCCATAGGATTTTCGTGCTCCTCCCACAACAGAAATTCACCCTCAACCACCATAGCTGCTTTCGTTTTTTGTTCTTCAAAGGTCGGACAAACATAAATTAAATCACCCGATACCGTTAATATTGCACCGTGCAATCTCTCACTCGCATAACATTGCATGCCGGTGAAGTAACGTAAACTGCTGGTAGCATCTAAGTAAAGCGCATCAATACCTGACGCCAACATCAGTGACCGCACTTTTTCTAGACGCGCCAGATATTCATCCATTTGAATAGGGACTGCTTTATCTCGAGCAGACTTGAGTTTGGCTAATTCTATTGCGGCACTACTGCCGCCGATTCCAATCGTCATTTGTATTTATCCTAGGTTAGCTAACGTCAAATAGGGTTAACACTTAGTAACTATTGTAACAAATCAATTTATGAATGTGTCATGGAAAAAGGGACACTACTAGATAAATAACACTCATTGGGCAGTTGTCTCTAAACCAAAGAAAATAAAAGTCAGATTGACTGCCATCCTTCCAAATCAAATGAAAGCTAGTTTCTTGCTGGCAGACTGATTGCAACCTAGGTAAAGGGTTAGGGGCTGACAACATGACCTATACTCCGCTAAAAATCGGAAATAAATCTTTATAGGATCAATATATTAACTAACTAACTAAGTCCTTTAAAAAAATGAATGACAAAACTTCAAAACAACTTCGAACCTTTTCAATGGTGGTTAGAGCCACTGTGTTTTTGGCCGTAATCAAATAAATACAATGGTCTTCATAGAGGTGACGATTGATTTAAACTAGGGTAAAAGGACACGCCATGAGCACAGAACCATTATACCGCAAAGCTGGGTATCGATTTAAAGTCTCGACTACTATAAACTGATTGATAGCGACAACAATACAGGTTTTGTTCAATGGATTTAAAACGTTTGCTCACCAGTCTTAGCTCACAAATACTATTTCAGCTCGTAATAATCGTTTTCTTAATCATTATCGGCATCGGTTGGAATTTCGATTTTATTTATTCGTTTTACTTCGAGAACCAGCAAACTCAAACTGGCGTTATTATTAATAGTTCGATCTTCGCCCTATTCTTTTTTGGCATGTCCAATATCGTTTATCACTTGGTTCGCTATAAGCAGGAAGAACGTGCAATTGCACAGCTTGCTAACAATATAGAGTCACTCACAACAGACCTAATGCAGGGTCTTGACGGAGACTCCATCGTCGCCAAACGCTATTGGATTCTAAAATCAATTCAAAAAGTAAATGGTGAAATAAACCATAGCGCTCTTTCGGCCATGCTCACCGCCGATGAAGGTACAAAATTTGGTTTAATACGCTACATTAATAACATACTAATATTGACAGGTGTCTTCGGCACCATCGTATCACTATCAATCGCCTTACTCGGCGCATCAGATCTAATCGATTCTGCAGCTGGTAGCCTTGGTGGCATGGGTCTGGTCATTCACGGCATGTCGACAGCCTTATCGACTACTATTACCGCTATCGTTAGTTATGTCTTATTTGGCTACTTTTATACACGCCTTAATGACGTACAAACGCACTTTTTAAGTGGTATCGAGCAGATCACTTCAATTTATTTACTACCCCAGTTTGTAGCGGGTAATGATGACATTGTGCATAAAACAACTGACTTGATAAAGTCAGTTGTTTTCGCCACTAATAATTTAAAGAAAACTCAAGACATTTATCATACTTCTGCGATGTTATTACAAGAGACGATCGAACTAAATCGAGTGCAAATAGAAAAACTCTCGACTGAGTTACAAGACATCAAATCGATCCTTCGCGAAGGCTTTCGTCTTCCAGCTCTGGCTCAAAACGATGACGAATAAGTCTAGGCAAAGCCGTGAATTCTAGCTTCTCGCCCATAGGACAAAACCAAACCAATAGCAATGGTGAAGGCAGCTTCTGGCCATCATTTACTGATATTATGATGGTAATCACGATGATTTTTCTAATGGCAACCAGCCTGTTAGTCGTGCGTAATTGGCAATTAGTCGCCGAATTACGTGAAAGTGTAGCGGCGGAACAAGTTGCATCACAACTCATTGAATCAACCTTTTTGGAAAATTTGACACTAGAAGAACGTCTCGTCAATGCGGAGCAAACTAACTCAATCCTACGGCTTAGATTACTGAAAAAAGATGAGAAATTACAAATCGTCAACAATTCTCTACGCCAACAAAAATTTTATACAGATGCCATACTGGCAGAAAACAAGCGATTAAAAACTGATCTCAATGCATCGTTGTCTTTGCTTGCGCTTACAAATACCGAAATTGACACGATTAAAACGCAGAAAAATATGCTCAATGTCGAGGTTTCAACACTAGAGCGACAGTTATTATTATCCGATGCTGAACAAGAAAAATTAGCCCTGCAAATGGCTAAAGTTCAATCCGAAATTGTAGCATCAAAGCTATCGCAGCAAAAAAATATTGCCGATCTGATGCAACAAAAACAGCTACTGATGTCAGAAATAGTCGGCTATAACCAACAAGTCCAAACATTAAAAAGTGACTATACAATCGTTAAAACAAAATATGACAAATTAGTCAGGCCAGCACGATCAGCTAAAGGCAAATATATCGCGGAAGTTTATTACTACATTAATGACGCTGACGGGGAAGTTATTCGCTACAAACAACCGGGCGATACTCAGTTTATTGACCTCTCGCTGGCTGAAGTAGAAAAACGTTTGGCTAGACTAAAGCAAGAAAAAGGCAATGACCTGTACGTCAAAGTGATTATCCCAAATGACAGTGGACTAACCTATAACGAAGCCTGGGAGTTCATGCGTAAACTGCTGGCAAAATACGATTACTACTACCAAGTGAACTAAACTAGCTGATACAATTAGTATTCTGTCCCCGTAGCTCAGCTGGATAGAGCAGCCGCCTCCTAAGCGGCAGGTCGGATGTTCGAATCATCTCGGGGACGCCATTATTGAGTCTAAACAATCCTAGTTGGCTATCGTTTAAGTCACTATATGCCAAAACATAAGAACTTCACTTAGGTCAGCTTTGGACTTTCCTTCAACTTTTAGGCCACCCATCGAATTATTTAGCAGGCTGAAATCATTTCTGTTATAAAACAGAAAGAGCATTCGAATCGACTGTTTCGATGTTTTTTTAGGCAACGACAAGTCCTAAAGCTGCCCCATTAGACTAATACACCTCTAAAACGCCAAGCTGCTTTGTATCTTGTCGACTATAATTATTTATCTAGTAGATCTCATGAAGGCTATATTGGTAATTTATCAGGTGAATTAACCATTTACGGGCTAGAAAACTTGCCTAGCGAGTTGAAGATTCATTCGGATGTTAAACACAGTCATGACTATGTTGTTGATCAGCGCAGCTTCCAATATTTTGTTATTCATAAGGAAAACAACCTTTCATTACCTTTACTTTCACTTGAATTAGTAGGATGCATCCTACACATAAATAGGAAAAGTACTACGACTTATTACCCCTCACATCAAGATTACTTATCAAGTTCAATTTAAATTACCCCATTCTAACTATAAATTTGACTAGCCCAGCGAGTTAAACCTGCCGTAACACTGCCAAAGTGATCACCGACAACAATAGGGGTCTGCTCAAACTGTTGCTGCAAGAACCTATTAATTACAGGTGATTTTGCTGTGCCACCCGTAACAAAGACA
Organism: Gammaproteobacteria bacterium; assembly: GCA_051277905.1. GTDB lineage: Bacteria > Pseudomonadota > Gammaproteobacteria. The sequence goes on from JBNMQI010000002.1 coordinate 39,263, forward strand.
ACGTCAGGCTCGCAGTTGGCTTGTTTAATAGCCTCTTTCATTAAGCCAGCAATGGTCGTTAGTTCACGCTGGCAGGCGGATGAAAAGTCTATCTGCTGGAGCGTTATTGATAAATCGTCGTCAATATCAAATAAATCCGTTTGATGTTGGTCATTATCCGTTAGGGCAACTTTACTTTGCTCGGCAGCATTCACCACTCGGTAGCTGAGCTTTTGCTGCTGTATCGTCAACAATCGGGATATAAACGCCGGCTGTTCAGCGTCACGAATGAGCTGCTTTATGACCCGGCCATTGGCACTGCTATAGAACTCGGTTTGGTCGTTAATATTGTTAATCGCCATTGCTTTCCAAAAGCTGTTGACTGGGATCGGCTTGCCCGTTTTAAAATGGCTATTTAAACCAAAGCTGGGCATAAACTTATTTAACGCTAACGCTATGTCGAAGTCATTGCCCCCAACACGCTCGCCACTGTGGCTAAGAAAATGTTGACCTCGATCAGTTTGAACAGCCTGTTTTGGTCCCATTAGTAGCATCGAGCAATCGGTTGTTCCACCGCCAATATCAACCACCAGAACTTTAGTCTCATGAGTTAAATTGGATTCATATTCAAAGCCTGCTGCTACCGGCTCGTATTGAAACTCAACGTCTTTGAACCCGACCCGCTTTGCTGCTTTAGTTAATATTTCAATGGCTTGCTGATTACTTTGTTCGCTTCGCAAGCCCTGAAAGTTGATAGGTCGTCCAATCACTGCTTGAGAAATCGTTTTTCCGAGTGTTGCTTCGGCAAGGGTTTTTATATGGCTCATCATCGAAGCGACGATGTCTTCGAACAATTCAATTTGAATAGGCACTAAACCACTAGCACCTAGAAACGATTTAGGAGATTTAATATAGTAGCCTTCTTCTGGCTCTTGTAAGTAGTCAGCTAAAGCCTGTTGTCCAAAAGACAGCTCAGTTGGGTACCCGTCTAACTCAAGCTCCCTTAACGTATTCTGTCCTCTTTCTAACTGGGGTTGCCGCTGAAGCTGAAATATTTTTTGCTCAGCCACAGTCAAGTGTTGATACAACCAATTGACAATAACATCTCGACTAGGGGCATAAAGCGTCGAAGCAACATACTGTCCATGATCGCCCAGAGATATAATTTTCGGCAGGTTACTGTCCATTATGCCGACAGCGCAATTAGAGGTGCCGTAGTCAAAACCAATCATATAAAAACCTTAATAAAAAAGGGGACGCCATTAATTGAGACATTTTGCGTCAGGCAAGCACTACGCCAGCATTTAAAAAGCCTGAAAGGCTATTATTCACTCGTCACAATTAATACTCACCCATAAAAAAAGCCCCGCACTAGACGGGGCTTTTAAATACTACAGTTCAGACGTATCTGAATAGATATCCAGAACGGATGATTACATCATGCCGCCCATTCCGCCCATTCCGCCGCCACCCATGCCGCCCATGTCGCCCATAGAATGCCCAGCGCCTTTATCAGCAGGTGCGTCAGCAATCATGCATTCAGTGGTGATCAACAGACCAGCTACTGAAGCTGCATTTTGCAGTGCAGAACGAGTTACTTTAGTTGGATCAAGAATACCCATTGCAATCATGTCGCCGTATTCGCCAGTCGCAGCGTTATAGCCGTGATTACCTTTAGAGGCTTTCACTTGGTTAACAACAACTGAAGCTTCGTCGCCAGCGTTAGCTACGATCTGACGCATTGGCTCTTCCATTGAACGACGTGCGATGTCAACACCAACCGTCTGGTCGTCGTTGTCGCCTTTAAGGTCAGCGATTGCAGCGCAAGCACGGATCAGAGCAACACCACCACCAGCAACAACGCCTTCTTCAACCGCAGCGCGAGTTGAGTGTAGCGCGTCTTCAACGCGGGCTTTCTTTTCTTTCATTTCGATTTCAGTCGCGGCACCCACTTTGATGACTGCAACACCGCCGGCGATTTTAGCCAGACGCTCTTGCATTTTCTCAGTGTCATAGTCTGAAGTAGATTCAGCCATTTGTGCTTTGATTTGGCTAATACGACCTTTGATTTCATCAGCAGAACCAGCACCATCAACGATAGTTGTGTTTTCTTTAGAGATCGAGATTTTCTTAGCTGAACCAAGATCTTCAAGCGTCGCTTTCTCTAAGCTCATTCCAACTTCTTCAGAGATAACCTGTCCACCAGTCAATACAGCGATATCTTGTAACATTGCTTTACGACGATCGCCAAAACCAGGTGCTTTAACCGCACATACCTTAACGATACCGCGCATACTGTTAACAACCAACGTGGCTAATGCTTCGCCTTCGATGTCTTCAGCGATGATTAATAAAGGACGACTTGCTTTTGCAACGCCTTCAAGAATCGGTAGCAAATCACGAATATTTGAAATCTTCTTGTCATAAAGAAGGATCATTGGATCTTCGAGTTCAACAGACATAGTTGCCTGATCATTTACGAAGTAAGGAGACAGGTAACCACGGTCAAACTGCATGCCTTCAACGACGTCAAGTTCGTTGTCGAAAGAAGAACCTTCTTCAACTGTGATAACGCCTTCTTTACCAACTTTTTCCATTGCTTCAGCAATGATACTACCGACACTGTCGTCAGAGTTAGCTGAAATAGTACCGACCTGTGCAATTGCCTTACTATCAGCACAAGGTGTAGAAATTTCCTTTAGATGAATAACCGCTGCAGCAACTGCTTTATCAATACCGCGCTTAAGATCCATTGGGTTCATGCCAGCAGCAACTGCTTTCATGCCTTCGCGAACAATTGCTTGAGCTAAAACTGTTGCAGTGGTTGTGCCGTCACCAGCAGTATCAGAAGTCTGTGAAGACACTTCCTTAACCATTTGTGCACCCATGTTTTCAAACTTGTCTGCTAGTTCAATTTCTTTTGCTACAGAAACACCGTCTTTTGTAACAGTCGGAGCACCAAAGCTCTTGTCTAATACGACGTTACGGCCTTTAGGACCTAGTGTAACTTTTACTGCGTTAGCTAGAATGTTAACGCCGTTGACCATGCGCGAACGCGCATCATCACCAAATCTTACTTCTTTTGCACTCATAGTGAATTAACCTTGTAGTGTATAAATTATTCAACAACCGCGATGATGTCATCTTCGCGCATGATTAGCAGTTCTTCGCCGTCTACTTTAAGTTCGGTGCCGGAATATTTTCCGAAATAAACAACATCACCAACTTTAACGTCTAAAGCGCGAACTTCACCAGATTCAGTAATCTTGCCATTACCAACAGCAATTACTTCACCAGTACTTGGCTTTTCTGTTGCTGAATCAGGAATTACGATTCCACCAGCTGTAGTACGTTCTTCTTCCTTACGTCTGACAACCAGACGATCATGCAAGGGACGAATATTCATTTTGCTATTCTCCTAAATTGTTTATGGTTTAAAATACCCTTCTAGCCAATGAGCTAGCCGGTTAGAATTTCCTGCGAGTTAGCACTCTCAACAAACGAGTGCTAATGATAATCGCTAGTCTTTCATAGTCAAGCGATATGGGGGATAAAATAGCGAGTTTCAAGTAACTAGTTAAAAAAATATTTAAAGTTTATTTGAAGCGAAGAAAATAACGTGCAGCTCAAAACTAAAGGGACAAGAGCAAACAAATAGTAACCATAAAGAACAGCAGTCGGTTGTCGTAAAAACTTACCCTAAATTCAACAGACGGCTAATCCTCACGAGTATAATTAACACCGTCTATAACATTTTTGTCTTTGTTGGTCTTTTGTGATTCTGAATCAATTGGTGCGTTTAAATCTGAGTTGAATGGCGTTTGAACAAATCGCCCTGAGGACATAAATGATGAGACAAGTTTACTCACCAGCCAAGCTCTTGTGGGTGGCAATAACAATAAGAAACCAACGGTATCTGTAAAAAATCCGGGTGTTAGCAAAAATGCGCCCGCTACGACCAACCCCATTCCTTCGAGCATTTCTTGAGCGGGCATCTGCCCTGTTTGCATTTTTTCCTGCGCCCTCGTTAATGTCGACACGCCTTGGATTTTTAACAACCTAACACCGATAACAGCGGTTAGCACCACCAGTAGAATTGTCCATGGCGCGCCAATCATGCCACCGACCTGAATAAGCAGAAATATTTCTACGATAGGAATCAGTAAAAAAAGTGCTGTGATAACTGGAAACATAAAATTCTCGTAACGAAACTAAAGACCCACAACACTTAGATTAAAGATCATCAATAGAAAATGGGCGAACCAATGCAAATCACTATGCATATTGGATGTACATCACTTAATATACACTCAATATATCGATTAATAGTGTGTTAATAAAGCTCATATATGATTGTTTTTCAACCCTTTCAAGGGTTTATTAAAATTAACGGCATTAGCTAAAAGCATCAATATTTATAAAATTGAAAATAAATCTAAACATTTTGGCTTTAGTTCACTCTATAGTTACCTGTGGTCAGGGATTGCGTGATCGAGCATTGTTGACTCAATTAGACTTTGAGCCAACTTATCTCACTTAATACGCTCCAACTTAAACCAAAACATAGCGAATAAAATGATTATTTTAAAGATCTTCATAAAAAGACCACTAATAGTCTGTTTGTTGTTCCTGTTGATCGCTATGCCTTTTATCGCGTCAGCTTTACAAAACGATGAACTGCTGAAGCCTGAACAAGCCTTCCAGTTAACGGCCAAGATAGAAGGTAATAGCCTTATTGCCGAGTATGACATTGCGACTGGATACTATATGTATCGTAAGAGTTTCAAGTTCGATATTGAAACCAAGGGCGCTAGCTTTGCTAACCCAGTCATACCTGAGGGCAAAGTTAAACGAGACGAATTTTTTGGTGAAGTCGAAACCTATCGCGATAGCCTTAGAATCGAACTACCGTTTCTTATCGACGGCCTCATTGACGGCCTCATTAGCGATTCATCACTTATTACACTCAGAGTAAAGGCGACGGGGCAGGGTTGCGCAGATATTGGCATTTGTTATCCACCGCTTGATCAACTCTTGATTGTTTCAATTGGCTCTAACCAAACCATTAGAGCGATGCCTTATACGGCAACATCTGTTAATGCCCAAACCAGTCAGCTTAATACAGCCGAAAACCCTTCAGCATTGCAAAACTTGCTTTCAAGTAAAAACCCTCAAGCATTGCAACAAACTAATACTTTTTCTTCAGTTTTAACATCGAATACAAACGCTGCCTCAGAACTCCAATCATTGGATGGACTCATTGGTTTAGATAATGAGGATGAAATCCCACATTTTGACCGCGCCTTCATGCTAACTGCAGAGTTAGCCTCGAATGATCGAATCGATACCCAAATCACTATAATACCAACGGGTTACCTTTATAAAGACACTGTTAATATTGAGTTGGTCGATGGCAATGGTCATTCCATTAGTCCATTAACCAAACCCGCTGGTGATGAAAAAAATGATGAATTCTTCGGTTTGACCGAGGTTTATCATGATAGCTTAAAACTGTCCATTCCAATATCTTCCTCAGCCAATGCCTCTGTGAGTTATACGCTGGCTTATAGCTATCAGGGTTGCATTGAAGATCGCATTTGTTATCCACCTATTACCAAATACCTCAAGGTTAATGGCAATAGGGTTAGTATTTCAGATCAACCACCCGAGGCATTGCAGTCCAATGTCAACCCTTCGCCTATGCCGGTGGCATCTCAGTCGGAGCAAGACCAATACGCACAGTTATTGCTGCAAGATAAAAGTCTTTTTCTGGTTATCTGGCTATTCTTTTTGGCAGGTTTAGCGCTAACTTTTACACCCTGTGTGTTTCCGATGATTCCTATTTTATCGAGCATAATTGCTGGTCAAGGTGACAAGGTCAGTACCCGCAGCGCCTTTACGTTATCACTGATTTATGTTCTCTCTATGGCAGTTACCTATGCTTTTATTGGCGCCATTGTTGGCTATTACGGTGCTGAATACAATATCCAAATTTGGTTTCAGGACCCTATTATCCTTAGTATCTTTGCTGCCATATTTGTACTGCTGGCACTATCCATGTTTGGCTTTTACGACCTTCAAATGCCCAGTGCAATTCAGAACCGCCTCACTTCGTTCAGTCGTAATCAATCGGGCGGTTCATTCGTCAGTGTTGGGTTGATGGGCTTTTTCTCAGCTATTATTGTTGGCCCCTGTATTACCGCACCGCTGGTCGGTGCATTATTATTTATATCCCAAACACAGGATTGGCAGTTGGGCGGACTTGCTCTGTTTGCATTAGGTATTGGTATGGGTACCCCTTTGTTGTTGATTGGCACATCAGCGGGTAAGTTCTTGCCTCGTGTCGGTAGTTGGATGGATACTGTCAAATCAGTGTTTGGTGTTGTGATGCTGGCCATGGCGATTTGGTTACTCGAGAGAATCCTGCCTACTTCAGCCACTATGGCGCTCATTGCCATGCTGACCATCACCTCTGCTATCTATATGGGCGCGCTGGAAAAGCTACCGCAGTCAACCAGCGGCTGGCGCAAATTATGTAAAGCCCTTGGGATTATTCTACTGCTTTACGGTGCAGCTCATCTAATCGGTGCGGTGTCTGGTAGCAAAGACTTGGTACAACCGTTAAAGGGCATTGCCAGCGGCATGATATCAGGTGAATTATCAAACCAAACCAATGACAGTCAAGTGGGGCATATCAATTTTAAACTCATTAAGGGTTCTGAAGGCTTAAAAAATGCCTTAAGAGAATCTGTAGCTGAAAACAAAACGACCATGCTCGACTTTTATGCTGACTGGTGTGTCTCTTGCAAAGTAATGGAGAGGGATGTCTTTACAGACCCCGATGTTTTGGCGTCATTGGATCGAGTGATTACACTTCAAGCGGATGTAACGGCCAACGATTCGATTGACTCGGCCCTTATGAATTCACTCGGCATCTATGGTCCACCAGCCATACTGTTTTTTGACCATAATGGTCTTGAAATAAGAAACCGCCGAGTCGTAGGTGAAATGTCAGGTGAAGACTTTGCCGCTCATGTCGAGTCAACTTTTGATTAATAAAATCTCTTCACAACTAAACTCCCAATATTACATGAATATTATAAATGAATAAGAATACAGTGATTCTCTTTGTGGTCAGCCTTGCGTCTCTATTAGCCGGTGTTAGTTTGTTTAACTTATACTCAGACCCACAAATTGCAGTTAACGAACCACAATCAATGTCTGAAAATAAACCCGCTAAAGTGTCACTTACTGCGATCCCATTAACTGATTTAGATGGCAATCAAAAACTCCTCGGAAACTGGCAGCAACCTGTTTTAGTTGTCAACTTCTGGGCACCCTGGTGCGCGCCCTGCCGTGAGGAAATTCCAGCATTGATTGCTTTTCAGAATGAATTTGAGGGCCAAGTTCAAGTGATTGGTCTAGCGCTTGATAGCGAAGAGAATGTTCGTAGCTTTGAATTGGAATATGGCATGAACTACCCCTCTTTCTTGGCAGGTAACAAAATACCGATGTATAACGCAGCCTTCACTAACAAAAGTGGCAGTTTGCCATTTACTGTCATTATAAATCAGAAAAGAGAAATCCATTACTCGCACACTGGCAAAATAACTTTAGATCAGTTACGGGGAGAACTAATATCATTATTAAAAACAGACAATTGAATCAGGTCACTGAAATAAACTCAGCTAACCCGAACATTGTCGACAACTTCGCTAAATAGGTAAATAACACACTATAACTGGACTCTATATACCGCCTATGTGAAAATCTCTCCATCTTAACAAACACAAACGTTTCGACGTATATAAACCTATAAGATGTTAAAAATATTGGTCATACATGGCCCAAATCTAAATATGCTTGGAACCCGAGAACCTGAAACTTATGGTTCCGACACCCTTAACAGTATTAACCAGACATTGGCAACGATAGCCGAAAAAAACGATGTCCAGTTAGAGTCATTTCAATCTAACGTAGAAGGTGAAATTGTCAGTTGCATTCAACAGGCAGTCACCAATCAATTTGAATTTATCATCATTAACCCTGCCGCTTACACGCACACTAGTATTGCTATTCGAGATGCTTTCTTAGCGACTCGCATTCCATTCATTGAAACACACCTATCTAATGTTCATGCCCGTGAAGAATTTAGAGCTCACTCTTATCTGTCTGATATTGCGCTTGGTGTGATTTGTGGGTTCGGTAAAAATAGTTATGTATTAGCATTAGAAGCGGCAATCATTCATTGCGGTCCGTCTAATATCCAAATAAATCAATAAGATAGATCAATAAAAGAAAATAATTAGGAAAACCAATAATGGATATTCGTAAAGTTAAAAAATTAATCGAACTGCTTGAAGAATCTGGAATTGCAGAACTCGAAATAAAAGAAGGTGAAGAATCAGTGCGCATTAGCCGCTACTCTGCTGCCGCGCCCATAATGCAGGCGGCCGCAGCAGCACCCGTCGCAGCGGTGGCACCAGCTGTATTGGCTGCAGCCCCAGCAGATATGAGTGGACAACAGATCAAGTCGCCAATGGTGGGTACTTTTTATTCATCTGCATCACCGACTTCTGGCCCCTTTGTGAAGGAAGGTCAAAAAGTTAAAGTGGGAGATACTCTTTGTATTATCGAAGCAATGAAAATGATGAACCAAATTGAAGCTGATAAGGCAGGTACTATTCGTTCAATTGTGGTTGAAAACGGCAGCCCCATTGAGTTTGATCAAGTTCTGTTCATCATCGAGTAACAGTTAACATGCTAGAAAAAATCGTCATTGCCAATCGAGGTGAAATTGCACTTCGAATTCTACGCGCCTGCCGGGAAATGGGTATTAAGACAGTTGCTGTCCATTCCACTGCTGATCGCGACCTCAAACATGTTCGGCTTGCCGATGAGTCGGTTTGCATCGGCCCGCCGTCATCCCTACAAAGTTACCTTAATATTCCTGCTATAATCTGTGCCGCCGAGTTAACCAACGCATCTGCAATTCATCCTGGTTATGGCTTTTTGTCAGAAAACGCCGAGTTTGCAGAACAGGTTGAGTCAAGTGGGTTCAAATTTATTGGTCCCAGCTCAGCATCAATTCGTGTTATGGGTGATAAGGTTGCTGCAATTAAAGCAATGAAGGCAGCCGGTGTTCCCACTGTCCCAGGTTCAGATGGACCACTCACTGAAGATACCGTGGTGAGTCTCGCGCATGGCCGTCGGATTGGTTATCCAGTTATAATTAAGGCTGCTGGCGGTGGTGGTGGTCGAGGCATGCGCGTTGTGCATGAAGAAGAAAATCTCCTCAGCTCGATTCAATTAACCAAGTCAGAGGCTGGCGCCGCATTTAATAACGACGTCGTTTACATGGAAAAGTTCTTAGGCTCTCCAAGACATGTTGAAATTCAAGTCATGGCAGATTCCCACGGCAATGCGATTCATCTGGGTGAGCGTGATTGTTCAATGCAACGTAAACACCAAAAAGTAGTGGAAGAAGCACCCGCACCTGGCATCACACCAGAACAACGTAAAAGAATTGGTGAGCGCTGTGCTAAAGCTTGTGTCCAGATGGGCTATGAAGGCGCTGGTACTTTCGAGTTTCTATATGAGAATGACGAATTTTATTTTATTGAGATGAATACCCGTGTGCAGGTTGAGCATTGCGTGACTGAAATGATTACGGGTGTTGACATTATCAAGGAACAGATTCTGGTCGCCTCAGGTAATCCATTGCGTTACACCCAGGACGACATTCAAATTAAAGGGCATGCGATCGAATGTCGAATCAATGCTGAAGACTCCAAAACATTTATGCCTTCACCTGGTAAGATTACCTTATACCATGCTCCTGGTGGTGCTGGCGTCCGCATGGATTCGCATATTTATAATGGGTACACCGTACCGCCCTATTACGATTCAATGATTGGCAAGCTTATTACTTGGGGCAATACGCGTGAATCGGCCATTGCTCGCATGAATGGGGCGCTTTCAGAAATTGTAATCGAAGGGATCAAGACCAACATTGATCTGCAAAAAGACATTTTGAACGATGAAAACTTTGGCGTAGGTGGTACCAACATTCATTATCTCGAAAAGAAATTAGGTTTAAATTAAGTAGGACTTTCGACATGGCTTGGTGGCAACTCAGTGTTCAATCTAGCGCAGCCGAGCTTGAGCAGACAGAAGATAGTTTGCTCGAGCTCGGTGCTGTTGCAATTACCCTCAGTGATGCAAAAGACGAGCCGCTATACGAGCCACTACCCGGTGACACTCCCATTTGGCAGCATTCAATAGTTACCGGATTATTTACCCAAGAGCGGTCACTCGAAGCGCTTTATGACGGATTAATTCAACGCTTGCCAGAACATCAAATTCATACCGTTAAAAAGACCGTCGTCGATGACCAGGATTGGAGCCGAGTCCATTTAAAGTATTTCAAACCCATTCAGTGTGCCGAAAAACTTTGGGTAGTACCCAGTTGGCATGAAGCACCTGATCCTTCAGCTGTTAATATTCAATTAGATCCGGGCCTAGCTTTTGGTACGGGTGGGCATGCAACCACAGCACTTTGCTTAAGCTGGCTGGGTGAACATGACATTCAAAATCAATCAGTTATTGATTATGGATGCGGTTCTGGAATACTGGCTATTGCGGCCTTCAAATTAGGTGCTAGTGAATTAAAGTCGGTCGATATCGATCCACAGGCACTTGTTGCAAGCAAGGAAAATGCAAGACGTAATAATATTGACCCTGCCCTACTGAATATTACTTTACCAGAAGACTTTAAATCAGAGCCTGTTGACTTATTAATTGCTAATATTTTGTCTGGCCCTCTGGTTAGATTTGCACCTAAGTTCTCTGGACTAGTTAAGCCGGGTGGTCAAATTCTCTTGTCCGGTATTTTGCAAACGCAGACCAATGATATAGAAAAGGCCTATCTACCCTATTTTGATCTCGATCCAATCTGTATAAAAGAAGATTGGATTAGAGTATCTGGTACTAGGAGATCGACCACAGAGAATAATGTTTAAGCGCTCTCAGCTTGGCGACATTATGGAAACCAGTTGCCAAAATTGCAATGCGCGCTATCACATCACTGATGAACAACTTAAGATTGCTGTTGGTAAAGTCAGATGCAGCGAATGTGGTGAAGTATTTAATGCACTTTCGTCCTTGAAAACCTATGCTGAGAATATTGCTGAAAACATTCAAGATCAGTCGATATCGCCTGAGGTAGATCATTCATCTGCCAGTGAACTGAGCCTTCATGAAGCGATGTATGGTGAAGCACAGAGTTCTTTTACGCCTTTTTACCCACTGTTTTGGTTAATTGGAATCTTGTTATTGCTAGTGCTTACAACTACTCAAGCTTTTTACTATCAACGTTATGAGCTTATTAGTAACCCTCGATATCAGCAGCAAATCTTACACCTGTGCGAACTTGTGCCTTGCGCCAATTCACAGTTTTCTAGCAGCCATCAAATTAAATTACTCGAACGTAATGTATTCACCCATCCTGTCAAGCCTAATGCGCTGATGGTAATAGGCTCTTTTGTAAACGAAGCGTCATTTCCCCAGAAACTACCCAAGCTGCTGGTTAGCCTTTTTGACATTCAGGGCAATTTAATAGCCAACCGACAGTTCGTATCAGACGAATACCTTCAATCTAACAGTCAGATATCTGCACTGCAAAGCAACAAACCAATTCAGTTTCGACTTGAGATCCTCGATCCAGGCACAGAAGCACTGACCTATGAATTTGAGTTCATATAATCTGTAACCCCCTTAGGGCATAAGTTGTATTAATGCCTGTATCGAAATTAAGTGGTACATAGCAGTCTAACAACCGTTATATTAGTCAGTGTCCAGATCAGCTAATTTATCTGTTCCAAAAGTCAGCATTATTATCAGCCGCGGTGGATGGACATTAGGCGCTCGACCAACAAGTTTCGAGCAGAAATCTTTTTTTTGGTGATAACAAGGCATGACATTCCAGAGGCGATTACATCGTATTTTTCCATTTTTGCGTTGGGGCAGAAACCTTACCAAGGATACCGTAAAGTCTGATCTAGTTGCTGGATTAACGGGTGCAGCTATTGTTTTACCTCAGGGTGTGGCTTTTGCAGCTATTGCCGGCATGCCACCAGAATATGGTCTCTATACAAGCATGGTTCCCGCTATAATAGCGGCGCTTTTTGGTTCCTCTTGGCACTTAGTATCAGGCCCTACCACTGCGGCCTCTATTGTAATGTTTTCGTCATTGAGCACGATAGCATTACCCGGCAGTGCCGAATATATTTCTCTCGCTATCACTCTGGCTTTCATGGTCGGTATAATTCAGCTCGCAATGGGCTTTGTCCGCCTTGGTGCTCTGGTTAACTTTATTTCACACTCGGTCATCGTTGGTTTCACAGCCGGTGCAGCCTGTTTAATTGCAGCTAAACAGGCAAAAACATTCCTCGGCATAGAAATTCCAGAAAGTGATCATTTTTACCAAACTGTTAATTACCTTTGGGATAATTGGACATCATTTCATCCACTCGTCATTTTTATCGCTCTAACTACATTGGTTGTTGGCATGATTGCCCACAAAATTAGCCCTAGGTTTCCCGGTATGATTTTGGCATTGCTAGTTGGCAGTGTTACGGCAGTATTGTTAAACACGTTTTTAAAAGCTGAAACAACTGGCATTCAAATGGTAGGCGCTTTACCTCAGCAACTCCCACCACTTTCAAGCCCTCAATTGTCACTCGATGTGTTGAGGGATCTAGCTCCCCTTGCGATAGCTATGACTCTGTTTGCCTTAACCGAAGCTGTTTCAATCGCACGGTCTATATCGATCAAATCAGGGCAACCCATTGAAGGAAATCAAGAGTTTATTGGGCAAGGTTTATCTAATATCTTTGGTAGTTTTTTTTCAGCTTATGTTGCAACCGGTTCGTTTAATCGGAGTGGCGCTAATTACGATGCTGGCGCACGTTCACCACTTGCTGCGGCTTCGGCAGGCGTTCTGTTAATTGGCCTTGTCCTTGTGGTTGCACCACTCACTTCTTATTTGCCAAAAGCCGCTGTTGCCGGATTACTGTTCCTTGTAGCTTGGCGTTTAATCAACTTTTCGCAGATTGGAAAAATATTACGCGCTGATAAAAATGAGGCACTTGTATTGTGCGTCACTTTCTTCAGCACATTGTTCCTTGAATTAGAATTTGCCATTTTATTGGGTGTTGTCTTGTCACTAATGTTTTTCTTGCGCAAAACATCAAAACCAAAATTAGAACCACGGGCACCTGATCCAGAAAATTTTAAACGTAAATTCAAGGCAGGCAACAGCTTTCTTGAATGCCCTCAAATGAAAATACTACAACTGGATGATTCTCTTTATTTTGGATCAGTGTCCCATGTTGGCGAATTGTTCCGACGCTATCGCGAACATTATCCTGAACAAAAGCACCTGTTTCTTTTGACACAAGGTGTTAATCAAGTGGATGTCGCTGGTGCAGAACTACTTGTTCATGAAGCCAATGCTAGGAAAGCTATTGGTGGAGATATGTATATTTATCAACTAAAAGACAGTGCGAAGAAAGTAATTAATCGTGGCGGTTATATCAATGAGCTCAATCCCGCCAATATTTTTGACTCTAAGGATGAGGCCATCACTTCAATATTTTCTCGATTAGACAAGAGTATTTGTGATACTTGTGAAAATCGTATTTTTCTCGAATGCGGCTCCTCATTGCCAAAAGTTTAAAAAAATATCCTAGCAACTTTATTGATCTAATCAAACTTTCTGAAGCTAAATAAGCATGGCTCAGCCCTAGTTTATTTCGGGGTTAAGTCATATCAACAGTCCTTTAAATCAGCAGGATCACTAGAGTACTAAAAAACTTTTTATATTAAGAGTAAAAGAGCCTTATACACAGTACTGTTTTTCCATTGGTATTATCATCGTGGCTCGGAAACCTAATGATCCGTATCAATATAATCTCTGCGTTGCTGGTTGAAGTAACAATTGTTAGCTATAGTCCGCTTATTAATAAAGTTAGCCTTATCTTTTATGCCATTTAGTATCGGTCCCTATCAATTTGCCAACCCATTAGTACTTGCCCCCATGGCAGGCGTGACTGACCGACCATTTCGGCAGCTTTGTCGATCACTGGGTGCAGGCATGACCGTATCCGAAATGATAACAAGTAGGCCCGATTTAAGAGACAGCCGTAAAACTCAATTACGAATGGATCACCAAGGGGAACCGGGACCCATTATCGTTCAAATTGCAGGGGGCATTCCTCAAATGATGGCAGATGCAGCTCAATACAATGTCGATCATGGCGCCCAAATTATCGATATCAATATGGGCTGCCCCGCTAAGAAAGTTTGCAAGGTCGATGCTGGTTCAGCTCTGCTTAAAGACACAAAACTAGTCCGTTCGATTCTTTCCGCAGTGGTTAACTCCGTATCGATTCCAGTTACTTTAAAAATGCGCACTGGATGGTCACGCGAAAACAAAAACGCACTTGAAATAGCCAAAATTGCAGAAGACTGTGGCATTCAGGCTCTGACAATACATGGAAGAACCAGAGAAGATAAGTATTTAGGAGAGGCGGAATATGACACTATTCGTGCGGTAAAACAAAGCATCGGTATTCCAGTCATTGCGAATGGCGATATAGATAGCGCACAAAAAGCAAAGAAGGTCATGGACTTCACTGGTGCTGATGCTATTATGATAGGACGTATTGCGCAGCGGCGTCCTTGGATTTTTCAGCATATTGAACATTTTTTAGTGGCTGGAGAATTGCATAAGGAACCTGATGAAAAGCAAAAGCAACGGTGGCTAAGGGATCACTTAAATAATTTATATGCGTTTTACGGCGAATATCTTGGGGTTCAGATTGCTCGCAAGCACATTAATTGGCAACTTAGTCAAAACTGTCACTATTGTGCAAATGTTAAAGCTGATTTAATGCAGACAACGACTGCAGAAACCCAACTATCATTGATTGATAATTATTTTGAGCATTGGAACGAAATAGAACTTGCCAGAATAAATTAATTAAAACTATAAGAGAGCCAGGGTAAGTCGTTTAATTCGTGAAAAATAAAAGTCAAACAAGTGCACTACAACTCTCTGTTGAACAGGCAATACGTCGGTATTTAGCCGACCTTGATGGAGAAACTCCCTGTAATTTTTTCGATACGGTCATCGCTGAAATCGAATATCCTTTGATACAAACCGTGCTCAGTCATTGCAACAATAATCTATCGAAAACAGCTGCCTGCCTTGGCATCAATCGGGGTACATTGCGTAAAAAGTTAAAGCAATATGAGATCGAGCATTAGTTTTTGTTTTGGTGAGTAGTTTTTCATCATAAAAATAGAACATGAATAAATAGATTGATCGCCTGATTAAACTCGCAAGGCCAATATCTCTCGCATAGCCATTCAGCTATAATGCCTTTTTTTGACTCAGGCTCATTAGAATTATGTTGTCATCCGCACAGCCCGTCCGCCGCGCATTAATTAGTGTCTCAGATAAAACAGGTATCGTTGAACTCGCCAGCCGTTTACACGCTATAGGTGTTGACTTACTGTCAACTGGTGGCACCGCAAAATTAATAGCTGAAAACAACATCCCCGTCACCGAAATTGCTGACTACACTGGTTTTCCTGAAATGATGGCGGGACGAGTTAAAACACTGCACCCTAAAGTTCATGGTGGTATTTTAGCTCGACGTGGCATTGACGAAGATGTTATGAAAGCCAATGAGATCCCACCCATCGACCTAGTGATTGTCAACCTTTATCCATTTCAGGCAACCGTGGCAAATCCAGACTGTTCACTCGAAGACGCAATAGAGAATATTGACATTGGCGGCCCAACAATGGTCAGGGCTGCAGCAAAGAATCATGCTAGCGTTTGTATTGTTGTTGATCCTAACGACTACCAAACCATTTTGTCAGAAATGGATGCAGATGACGGTAAGGTCAGCGACGCCAGCCGATTTTCACTTGCCATCAAAGCATTTGAGCATACTGCCAGTTACGACGGAGCGATTTCTAATTACTTTGGTCGTATGGTACAAAAAGAAGGGGACAAAAAGTTCCCTCGAACTATTAACTTACAGTTTAAACATGCTCAAGGGATGCGTTATGGCGAAAATCCACATCAGAATGCGGCGTTTTATATTGAGGCGGGTTTAACTGAGTCAAGCGTTTCAAACGCCGTACAGTTGCAAGGGAAGGCACTTTCGTTTAATAACATTGGTGACACTGACGCAGCCTTAGAATGCGTCAAGCAATTTGACCAGCCCGCTTGCGTAATTGTCAAACATGCCAACCCTTGTGGTGTTGCCATCGATAGCGATGCTCTGAATGGCAACATTCACGATGCTTACCAGCATGCGTATCAGACTGACCCCGAATCTGCCTTTGGTGGCATCATTGCTTTTAATCGCACGCTTGATGCAAAAACGGCTAAGGCAATTATTAACCAACAATTTGTAGAAGTCATTATTGCACCTGGCGTTGACGACGAGGCAAACGCAATTATAGCCACTAAACAAAACGTTCGCCTACTGCAGTGTGGTCAGTGGCAAACAGCGAGCTATCGACTTGATTACAAACGTGTGAATGGTGGACTGTTAGTTCAGGATACAGATTTACAATTACATAATACGCTTAATGTTGTTACTGAAGTAAAGCCAAACCTTCAGCAAATGGACGATATGATATTTGCATTGAAAGTGGCTAAATTTGTTAAATCAAATGCTATCGTTTATGCCCGAGAGCATATGACTATTGGCGTAGGTGCAGGCCAGATGTCCCGTATCAATAGTGCTCGAATCGCCGGCATCAAGGCGGAGCATGCCAAGCTTAAAGTAACGGGTTCAGTCATGGCATCGGATGCATTCTTCCCGTTTCGAGATGGCATTGACGCTGCGCATGACGCAGGCATCCGAGCCATCATTCAACCCGGCGGCTCTATGCGCGATGATGACGTCATTGCTGCTGCGAATGAACATGGCATTGCGATGATATTTACTGGCATGCGCCATTTTCGGCATTGATGCAGAGGCTATTGAAATGAAAATTTTAATTATTGGCGGCGGTGGACGTGAGCATGCTCTGGCCTGGAAAGCAGCTCAATCACCACTGGTGAGCCACGTTTTTGTCGCACCAGGTAATGCAGGCACTCATCAAGAAACTGACATAAGCAACGTCGCTATTGATGCTGAAAATAGTGAAGCATTACTTAAATTCGCACAAAATGAATCTATCGAGCTTACGATCGTTGGCCCAGAAGCACCTCTCGTTAATGGCATTGTCGATCAATTCCAAACTGCGGGGATGCGTATTTTTGGCCCCAGTGCTGCGGCAGCACAGTTGGAGGGGTCAAAAACATTCACCAAAGACTTTCTGCAACGACATCACATACCAACGGCGGAATATCAGAGTTTTACTGAAATCGAGCCTGCACTAGAATATGTTAAAAACAAAGGCATCCCCATTGTCATTAAAGCTGACGGTCTGGCCGCAGGTAAAGGGGTTATTTTGGCAAACACTGAACAGGAAGCGATAGATTCAATCAAAGATATGCTCTCTGGCAACTCATTCGGCGATGCTGGTCATCGTGTTGTCATAGAAGAATTTCTGTATGGAGAAGAAGCCAGTTTTATTTGCATGGTCGACGGTGAGCATGCTTTGCCACTAGCAACATCGCAAGATCATAAAGCACGAGACAATGGTGACCAGGGCCCCAATACAGGTGGAATGGGCGCTTACTCCCCTGCACCGATAGTAACGACTGAAGTTGAAGATAAGATCATGCAACAAGTGATATGGCCTACTGTCCGAGGCATGGCAGCCGAGGGTACAAAATATACTGGATTTTTATATGCGGGACTAATGGTGAGCAACACAGGTGACATCAAGGTAATTGAATACAACTGCCGTTTCGGTGATCCAGAAGCTCAACCGATTATGATGAGACTCCAGTCAGATTTAGTTGAGCTATGCATCTCTTGTTGTGACGGTAATCTGGCTGAGAAAAAAATACAGTGGGACCCTCGCCCATGTCTGGGAGTTGTACTGGCAGCCAACGGTTACCCTGATAGTTACATCAAAGGTGACATTATCAAGGGAATACCGCCAGCTGATTCAAAGTCTAAAGTGTTTCATGCCGGCACCCAGAATGATGATAAGGGCAATATCTTAAGCAATGGCGGCCGAGTTTTATGTGCGGCGGCCTTAGGCGACACGCTTTTGGACGCGCAGATAAAAGCCTATCAGATTGTTAATCAGATTAATTGGGATGGCGCCTATTTCAGGACCGACATTGGTTTTAAAGCGCTATAAAATAGAATTTTTCACATCATTTAAAAGTATTTTTATTGCCACTTATAACCTTGTCTTCAAGTAGAACATCAACTTCACTTTTAAAGTAGTTGAGCTTACTGTAACATGTTGATTGAAAAATTAAGCACTCAGCCACTACATATAGTGGCTTAGTTAGAAATAATCCACTATATATTGTGATTTCCATCATTAAAGTTATACTGATGCCCCGTTAGTTAATAGCTTCGATGAGAATCATAATATGAAATGTCCCAATTGCAGTTCATCCATGTTTGTCGCTGATAAAAGAGCCGAAGGCACCAGCCTAGTTACTTTTTTTCGATGCACAACTTGCATAAGTGAGCATGTCTCGTCGGAACTCACTAATGATGATCAGCACCTACCAACAAGCCGGTTGGAATTTTTTGAACCGAGTCTCACCCAAAATTATAAATATAGTCAGATCCTTTAACTTTTATTTCAGAGCTTTTATGTTAACCGGGGTATGCGTCACGTTTTGTAAATGAAAATATTGTTAGCTTAGTTGTGTTTATGGTTTTTTGATTAAATTTACAACCAAAGCTTATTAGGCAAATTAGAATGTTTCATTTGAGTGTTCAGTACCACCAAAAAATTTCAGCTTGCTGGTCAGCTTTTATCCACGGGATTGTTTATCTGCCAGGTTCGGCCATTATTCTTTACAGTGTTTGGTTTTTAGTCACTGGTTGACTCATTTAACAACACTACTCTCAGCGTTACCATTGCCTTTAGGCCACCCAAACTTAAAGAGTCAACATTCTAAGGTTTAACAAGCTAAATATTGACTGCTTGTCAGATACCGCACCCTTTATTGATTACATCCAATTGGATACCGCGATTAAATATCTAATGGTCTTCAATCACTATTGCTAGAATTTAAACTTTTACTCTCTAAAACTAGCTACCTATTAACCATCTGATAAAATTTCTGGCACATTATTTATACATAACTCTGATAGGTAGCTTGATGCGTTTACAGATATTGGTATAGCATTTCAATCTGTTCTTCATATTCGGCATAACGATAGTTTTGGCTTAGCTAAAAATGACTATTACCAACTTAATGGCCAATGGCACCGATAAGCAAACAGTCAACATTGTTACTTCTCGCGTGGAGGTTAAAATAAATTGAAAAAATGATGTCATTGCCTATCGTCAGAACTGGGGGTTGAGTCATAAACTGCTTTAATCGGCATTGATTTTCAAGCCTAATCTCGTCTCAACTTGTCATTCAGGGCAATTGGGGTTGGATAGGTTGCGACAATGTAATAAGAAGAAAAAACAAAGCTGACTAATGTTGCAATTTGGATCAAGTACGACACTTCTGCACGAATGACAGCAAGCTCTGTAGCCATGACGGCCAGGAGCAAAGAAAATTCACTCATCTGCCCAAGTCGCAATGAAATTTCGGTAGAGCGACCAGAAGTCTCATCAGAAAATCGAAGTAAAAACCGATACAAAATAGGCTTAATAACGATTGCAATCAAACTCAGTCCGAGGGCCACTAACCAGATATCGGGTAAAATGCCCAGATT
>JBNMQI010000003.1:0-47390 GCA_051277905.1 Gammaproteobacteria bacterium
AAAGACTCACCCACTACCGAGACAGCTGGTATCTAGATGCCTGGTGCCACCTTAGAGAAGGGTTGCGTAGCTTCTCTGTTGATGCCATTCGTCACTTAGAGGCAGTGTCACAACCAGCGATAGATGTCGATGAGAACGAACTCAACAGTACATTTGAAAGTGGCTACGGTATTTTTTCAGGGATCGATACAGAGCAAGCTGTTCTGCGCTTTAGTCCAAAGCTTGCGCGTTGGGTCTCTCACGAACTTTGGCATCCAGAGCAAACCAGTGAATATGACGACAAAGGGTATTTTATTCTTCGAGTACCCTACAGCCAAGACACTGAATTAGTGATGGATATATTAAAATATGGGGCGCAAGTTGAGGTGATTGAGCCACTTAAGTTGCGCAATAAAATTTCAGAAGCTATTGCAGGTTTGGGGAAGTTATATTCCAGCTAGTGTGGTTTTAAAAATATTTAATTTGTGATTGACTTACCAAAGGTCAATTTCAATATTGTCTAATAGACGGGTTTTATCAAGTGTTGCGGTGACCAATATAACGAGTTTTCTGTCATTAGGGTTTGCTGGTTTTAAGGTTTCGGCATTGCAGATCGAAAAATAGTCAGTCTCAAAACCCGCTTGGTTGAGTTGATCTGTCGATTGCTGTTCAAGCTCATTAAAGCGCCTCTCTCCTTGTAAGATTAGTGCTGCAGTAGTCTTCAATGTTTGGTATATCAAGGCTGCTTTGGAGGTGTCGGCTTCCGTTAAATATTGATTACGAGAGCTTGTTGCCAGTCCGTTAGTTTCGCGGGTTGTTTCTTGTCCAATGATGTCTACCTCAAGATCAAGATCTCGCACCATTTTTCGAATCACTTGGTATTGTTGGTAATCTTTTTTGCCAAAGACAGAGATATTGGGTCTGACGATATTAAAGAGCTTTAACACGATAGTGGCTACGCCCGTGAAGTGGCCTGGTCGATGTGCTGCTTCGTAGGAATCGGTTAAATCGGTCACTAGTACTTGACTGATTTGGTCAAGCCCGTTGGGGTAAAGCTCTGAAGCCGTTGGCATATAAACTAGATCGCAGCCGATGGCCTCTAGTTGTTTAATGTCGCGATCTAGTGTGCGTGGGTAATGGTTGAAATCTTCGTTGGGCCCAAACTGCATTGGATTGACGAATATACTACAAATGGTGCGATCACAGAGTGATTGACCTTTTTCAATTAAGGAAAAATGGCCCTGATGCAGATTGCCCATAGTGGGAATGAAAGCAATTGATTGGGCATTGTCTTTCCAGTGTTGTGCATATTGACGTATTTCAGCAACGGAGCTAGCTTGATACATGATGGGCTACCGAGTTCTTAAGCAAAACAGTGCGATTGATCGGGAAATTGACCCTGTTTCACTTCATCCACATAGCGACTAATCGCCGCCTGAATGCTAGATTCACCTTGCATAAAATTTTTCGAAAACTTGGGTTTTTTACCACTGGTGACATTAAGTATGTCGTGCAGCACCAGAATTTGGCCATCCACATCAATCCCCGCACCAATACCAATGACGGGTATCTCGAGAGTGTTAGTAATAAGGGCTGCCAAGGATGCTGGAACACATTCGAGCAATAATATGTCGGCCCCGGCCTGTTCTAAGTCGCAGGCAGTAGCGAGCATTTGGTCAGCACTATTTTTGGTTTTACCCTGTACTCGATAGCCCCCCATCTTGTGCACCTGCTGGGGTTGTAGCCCTAGATGGGCACAGCTTGCAATGCCATAGCTACTGAGCATTTCGACGGTTTTTATTTGAGTGATACCACCTTCAAGCTTCACCACTTGTGCCTGCGTGGCTTTTAATACATCACTGGCATTGTCGAGCGCCTGCTGAGGTGAGTTCAGTGAGCCAAATGGCATATCGACCATTAACATTGCATTGTCTAGCGCTGCATTAACCGCTCTAGCATGGTATTTAATATCATCTAAAGTCACTGGAATTGTCGTGTCGTGCCCCTGAATAACCATGCCTAATGAGTCACCAACTAATACCACCTCTACCCCACATTGTTCAACCACTTTGCCAAAGCTGTAATCGTAGGCCGTGAGGCAGGCAAACTTTTCGCCCTGTTGCTTAAGTTTTTTAAGGTGGGGGACGGTAATTTTATTATTGAGTGGTCGAGGTATATACATAATGGTTCATTCCAATTAATACGGAAATGATGACTGATTATAATAATGACGTCCAGACGGTACCTGATTGATTTTGTCGATCAGTGCATCGTAATCTGCATCATTATTGATCAAATCAATCGATTGAGTGTTTACGGTGAGGAGTGTTTTTTCATCATAATCATGAAAAAACTGGGTGTACGCATCTGATAATTGCGACAAGTAATCTAGTGTAATTGGTTTTTCATAGGATCGGTTGCGTATCGTTATACGAGATTGCAGTACCTCAACGGGTGCTTGTAAATAAATGACCAAATCAGGCCGTGGGGCATCAATCGTTAGACGTTGATAAATACCTTGGTAAAGCTTAAATTCGTCTGCATTAAGTGTGAGTTCAGCAAAAAGGGGGTCTTTATTGATCAGGAAGTCAGCAATGTGTGCATTTTGAAATAAATCAATTTGACGAAAGTTTTGGACTTGCTCGGCTCGTTGTAATAAAAAAGACAGTTGAGTTGATAAAGCATACCTAGCTGGATTTTGATAAAACTGCGCAATAAAGGGATTTTCATCTACTTCTTCAAGCATTAAGCCAGTGCCAAAGGTTTGGGCTAGTTTTTTCACTAAAGTCGTTTTACCGACACCAATAGGGCCTTCCACTACAATATATCGATGGTGATTTAGCATTTTAATTTGTTGTGTTGTTTGGTTTCACGTCGATCTTATTTAACTGAATTGATGGCGCTTTATCGATTAAATGTTTTAAGCTGCCTAAGCTCGGAATGAGCTGATCACCTGATATTTCAAGCATCGGTAACAATACAAATAGACGATTAGCCATTTCATGATGCGGTACGTTCAAATGTTGATCGTGTATCAAACGCTGTCCAAATACAATAATATCTAGGTCTAGTGTTCTAGGTGCCCAGTGTAATGCTGGGTCACGCTGTCGATTAAATGCTTGTTCGATAACTTGAAGTTCACGCAGCATGGGCATTGGTTCAAGTGTCGTCTCTATCAGCGCAACGGCATTAATATAGTCATCCTGAGGTATATCACTGACAGGTTCAGACCGATAAAGGGAGGACTGCAGAACTAACGTACAGTGTTGAATATCACCCAGTCGACTAATGGCCTCTCTTGCTATGGCAATTGAATCACCGATGTTACTGCCGATACCGACATAAACTAACTCAGCTGTCATTCGATTTAGTATTGTTTGAAGAGCTATTGCCGGACTGGCTGACTGGTTTACGTCGACGGCGTGGTCGAGGTTTTGCGTATTCTGCTGTGTGCCGTTCGATGACGGGTGCCGTATTATTTTTTTGAAATTCAGTCCACCAATGGCAAAGGTGCGATGGCATTAAACCAACCATAGTTTGCAGACACATAAAATCATAAGCTGCCCGAAAACTAGGGTGTCCATGAAGTCGTGTTGGTTGCTTGCCTTGAGTCCGATGGAATTTTGGTTGGTTAGTCCAAATGTCTTTCGCCATTTGACTGTAACGACGCGGTATTGAAATATGCTTTATTTGTCGGCTCATAACGTCACCACCGGCTTGAAATAATGCAGGTACCATTTTCAATTGATCTGACTGGATATCTTGAGCCTGTTTATGTACCGCGGGCCAAAGCAAACTGGCAAAAATAAAAGCAGGCGAGACATGTAGATCATTATTAATACGGGCATCGGTATTGACAAGTGCCTGGTCAATAAAATCGAGCATTAATTCAGAGGGTTCTGAAGTAAGTATTTCATCCAGCGCAGGAAATAGATATTGAAGCAAGTTAAAGGTCCGCAAAAGTTCAAGAACCCGAGTCGCTTTGCCACTGTGAAATAATTTAACGGTTTCATCAAATAGCCGAGCTGCAGGAATTCCAGTGAGCAACGGGCCACATTCAAATATTGCCTCGGCTGCCGATGTTTCAATTTCAAAATCGAGTTTTGCCGCAAAACGAACGGCACGCAGCATTCTTACGGGGTCTTCTTGGTAGCGGGTTGCAGGGTCGCCAATTAAGCGAAGTGTGCGTGATTCAATATCAGCCAGACCATTCGCATAGTCGAGTACAGAAAAGCCAATGATATCGTAGTACATTGCATTCACAGTGAAATCACGACGCAAGGCATCATCTTCAATATCACCAAAGGTATTATCCCGCAGGATACGGCCTTCTGAGCTCAGTTCGTTTTTAGGCGAATCATCAGTGTGACTTCTAAACGTGGCAACCTCGATAACTTCTCGGCCATAGCGAATATGAACCAAACGGAAACGACGCCCGATAATGCGACTATTGCGAAATACCCCATGGATTTGTTCAGGCGTTGCATCGGTGGCTATATCAAAATCTTTAGGTTTTTTATCAAGCAACAGGTCACGCACGCCACCACCCACTAGGCAGGCTCGATATCCTTCACTTGATAGCCGATATAAAACTTTTAACGCGGCTTCAGATATGAATTCTCTTGATAGCCGGTGCTGACTGCGGGGAATAGTCGTTAAGCTGTATTGGCTTGTTTCTTGGTTAGGCACTGTTCTTATTTAATCCTCAATAATATTTCAATTATATCATTTCGTTGATTTAAAGTTTAAATAGTTTTGTCCAGTCCAAAGTAATCGCTTACTGTGCGGGCAATCGAAAAGATTAACAGTCAAAGAGTGCTAGTTAGTCAAATTAAACGCTACCGAGCTGACTGAATGCAAGCCTAGCAAAAACCACCAATGTTTAAAATTACTGCTTCAAATAAACCAGACGTGCTATCGACTCAAGGTCATTGTGGTGTGATTGAGTGTCTAATTAGCCTAAATAGTACCCTTTACGGGTCTAGCTTTTCCCACTGGTCATAGAGTGCTTGCAGTGAAATTTCGTGTGTCGATAGCTGTTGCTGTAACTGCTGAGTAATTGTGCTGTCCTGGTCGTAAAAACCTGGCGCCGCAAATTCTTGATGCATTTTTTCGATTTGCTTTTCAAACTTTTCTATTTTGACGGGTAGTAGCCGAAGCTCCTTTTCATCCGCTGCACTTAGCTTGGCTTTTGGTTTGGGCTTAGGCGCTTGAGCAGGTTTACTTTTCGACTTAGTTTTACTGTTGATTGCCTGAGCTGATTCGGTAGTTGTCGTGCGCTGTCTTAACCAGTCGATGTAACCGCCAACATATTCATTTACTTCGCCTTCACCTTCAAATACTAGTGTGCTTGTCACTGTGTTATCGATGAAGTTTCGGTCGTGGCTGACGAGTAGCAAGCTGCCTTTAAATTCGACTAGCAACTCTTCGAGCAATTCCAACGTATCCATATCAAGATCATTGGTTGGCTCATCCATCACCAGAAAGTTAAACGAGCGAGTGAATAAACGCGCCAGTAGTAACCGATTACGCTCACCACCCGATAGTGCTTTAACCGGCATGTTGATTTTCTTTTCACTAAACAAAAAGTCTTTGAGATAACTAATGACGTGCTTTGATACTCCATTAACTTCGACATGGTCGGCTTTTTCTACCAGGTTGTCTCGAACTGACTTTTCTAGATCGAGTGTTTCACGGTGCTGGTCGAAGTAGGCTACCTCAAGTTTGGTGCCGAGCTGGATTTCGCCTTCTTGTGGCGCTAGTTTGCCCAGTAAGAGTTTAATGAGTGTCGATTTTCCACAGCCGTTGGGGCCGATGAGGCCAATTTTTTCACCCCGTAACATTTTAAAGGTAAAGTTATTGACAATAGGCTTGTCCTCAAACTGGAATTTCACTGCCTCTGCATTGATAACTATTTTGCCTGATTTCTCTGATTTCTGGGTGACGAGTTTGACTCGACCCTGAAGTTCACGGCGGTCTGAGCGATCGCGGCGTAATTGCTCTAAAGCCCGAACACGGCCTTCGTTACGGGTTCGTCTTGCCTTAATGCCCTGACGAATCCAGACTTCTTCCAGTGCCAGTTTTTTATCAAAAAGAGCATTGTGTGTCGATTCAACCTCTAGTTGAGCCTGTTTTGCTTCTAGATATCTTTCATAGCTTCCAGGCCAGCTGGTTAATTTGCCTCGATCAAGATCAATAATTCGAGTCGCCAGCGATTTCAAAAATGAACGGTCGTGAGAAATAAACAGCAAGCTGCCTTTGAATTGCTGTAAAAACTCTTCGAGCCAAATGATGGATTCAATATCAAGATGGTTGGTTGGTTCGTCTAGCAGTAGCAGGTCAGGTTCTGCGACTAAGGCCATGCCGAGTAAAACGCGTCGCTTCATACCACCCGATAGCTGGTTGAACTCGGCATCGGCTGGTAAATTCAGGCGTGACACCGTAGCTGATATTCGATTCTCTAAATTCCAGGCATTATTGGCTTCTATGATGTCCTGCAATTCTTGCATACGGGGCAATACTGATATATCGGTCGCGACCTGGAGTACGAGGTGGTGCCATTCGGTGATGACATTGCCGAGTTCGCCAATGCCCGACGCAATACAGTCATATACGCTGCCTTCAATGCTCGCAGGAACTTCCTGTTTAAGCTCGGCGACGAGTAGTCCTCGTGATTTATTGATCTCACCTTCATCGGGTTTGATCTGCCCAGAGAGCATTTTCAATAAGGTCGATTTACCCGTGCCATTTCTACCGACCAGACAAATGCGTTCACCATCTTCAATGCTCAGATTGGCCATATCCAGCAATGGCTGGTCGCCATAACTATGGTAAAGGTTGGTTGCATTTAACAGATTCATGAGTACGGCTTTGGTTGGAGAGAAATTGTTTTTCAGATCACTACGAGTTTAGGTAGCTGGTTACGGACAGCGATAGAGAAGACTATTCGGCAACGCCGCCACTTTTGACCATAAGCGCTAATCTATCATCGTCATAGTCTTGCTCAAGCTTAGCGGCAGCAGCGTCGGCAGCAGCTTGTAAATCAGGACCACATTTTGATATGACTTGACGCCATTGTTCCAGATATGCATCAGTGCCCGCCATTTTTGCGCGCATAGCTGCCTTATCTATAGCAATAGCGAAGCGTTCAGTTAATACAATTTTAGCATTTTCACGACGTTCTTTTGCAATGACTTGTGCAGGTATATCCCGCCAGAAAACAGTGGTTAATTTAGGCATAGTGTCAGTTCCTGAAAATGTTTCTTAAATTGATCAAAGTGAACAATGCGGCGAGTATAAAGAGGCTTTCCGGTTTAATCCAGCCTATATTTTTTTGCCAAAAGCAATTCACTTTCGATCATCAACTGGAAGTTACTTTTCGGCAGCAGCAGGACGATTGAATATCAGCATCAGCTTCTGAAATAGCCTGTTTCAGTCGTGCCTGATAGGGCTCTGCCTCGGCAGATAGACCTTGCCTTTTTAAACATTCGACATAGCCATGCAATGCCCAAATATTATCTGGGTGTTGAAGGCATCTAGGCAGATTGTTGCCGATGCCTAAATCATCCCGATAATGTTCAATCGCTTCGTCAACATGGCCTTGCTCTAGTAGTAATGCACCTAAAGCATGACGGGGTGGATGCATCCAGGGCCAAGGTTCAGAATACTCGAGTTCATCAGATAACTGAGATGCCTGCCTTAAAAAGTCAAATCCCAATGCATGGTTGCCAGCATGGTATTCGACTTCCCCATTCATCATAGCTCTCGCAACCGCGAGTATATTTTGGGTTGGATTGTTGGCCATTAAATGCCAGTCAGGAATGCTGGCGCTCAGCACTTCAAACTGTTGGCGGTGTTGATCAGCATCGGCGTGATTACCTAGTGCGGCGTGGGCAATGGCTTTGGCATAATGGAGCAGTATGGTTGTCACCTGATAGCGACTATTCGTATCTGAATCTGTGTTAGGTTTCGCGTCAGGCATGACCTCGTCAACAATGGCTTGCCAACGACCAAATCGAATGAATACATGCACATGGGAAGAATAATATCCCTCGATGGTAGTTGCCAGATATCGCCTGTCCCCCTGAAATAAGTCTGGGTTGACAATGGCTCTGGCGCCTTGGGTTGCTTCCATAGCGGTTTTGAATTGGCCAAGAAACATAGCTGCCGACATTTTCATGTGATAATTATGCAGGCAGGATATAAGGTAAAATTCCTCTGTGCCGCGAAGTGTGAGGTATTTTAAATCAAGTTCGATCGCCCGATTATTGGATTCAACGGCTTGCTTATAATGCCCACAGAGCATGTCGATATGAGTCGACATGTGTGTAAGATGTCCACTGTCGATTTTTATACTGCGTAACTGATGGGCTGTTTCTAGTGCATCTTCGGGTGTTGGTGACATTTCTACCGCGTGGATGTACAGATGCAAAATTCCAGGGTGTTGTTGTTTTGACAAGGTGAGACCTTGCTCTAAAATTTGATACATTTCCTTAGTGTATGCGCCTAAAGTATGGGTTCCTGTTCGAATATCCCAGAGTTGCCAACGATTGAGGTTCATTAATGCTTCGGCTGTCAGGGTAATGATGTCTAAATGTTGTGGAAAGTCCTTAAGAACTTCACGCATGGTTAAAGCATAGCGGTGCTCAGCCTGTTCAAGTTTTTCGATAGTAGCGAAGGGATCGTTCGGGAATTTCTGCCCCAAAGCTTGAATTAGCTTTTGTTCGAGCGGGATATTATTAGAACTCAGTTGAAGGGCTTTTTGACAAGCTTCATGGCAGGTTTTGATTGTTGGGCCACGTTCAACTTGGCCGTAATAACTCCAAGGTTTGTTGTAAAAAGGACCTTTGGCGTAAGCAATGCCCCAATAGCCCATGGCGCAGTTAGGGTCTTCAGTAATCGTATTTTGAAAACAGCGAATGGCCTCTTCATGATTAAAGCCATAACACCAGGTCAGTCCACGATCGAACCAGCGTTGTGCCTCCACCGATACTGTTGAGATCGGGAAACTATGATTACCAAGATCGAAATACTGTGTCATATAGGTTGAACGGTTAATAATGTCCAATAGAGTATATTTGATCAGCCTCATTATCATTGTGGTTTATTTTAATAAATCTGTTGCGTTGTGTTAACTTCAAACCTAATGTGCGGCATTCTCATCAGACGTCAATTCAGTCGATAGTTCGACTCATCATTCAGAGGAAGCCAAAGTGAATAATAACCAGAGATTCGATATTACCGACAGTCGTCCAACCATGAAAGCGGTCGTGACAACCGGTGTTGGTGGTTATGAACGGCTGGAATATTGCGATGTACCGATGCCTGAATTAAGTGCCGGAGAGGTGTTAATTCAAGTGCTTGCGGCGGGTGTTAATAATACTGAAATTAATACCCGACTCGGCTGGTATTCGGATTCAGTGACGACTGGCACTGAGCAGGCATCTAGTGCTGAAAGCGACGATGAAACGAATGATATAGCCGATGGCGGATGGAATGAGTCAACGCCTTTCCCATTTATTCAAGGTACTGATTGTTGTGGCCGAGTCGTGAAAACAGCTTCTAGTGAGTTTGAATCTCTAATAGGTTGTCGCGTTTTAGTCCGCGCTTGTATGCGTTCGAAAGGATTTGATTCGCTTGAAAACCGATGGATGGGTTCAGACTTTGACGGCGCATTTGCACAATACGTGGTGGTACCCGTTAGTGAGGTTTTTAAAATTGACTGTGACTGGAACGATGCCGAACTAGCAACTATTCCCTGTGCTTACGGCACCGCAGAGAACATGGTTCACCGCGCCAGCGTTACCAGTGCCGATACGGTACTAGTTACCGGTGCTTCGGGTGGCGTTGGGTCAGCGGTGGTGCAGTTGGTTAAGCGCCGTGGCGCAAGGGTTATTGCGTTATCGAGTGCCTCTAAGTTTGACCATTTGCAACAATTGGGTGTTGATCAAATACTAGATAGAGGTGACGATTTAACTCAGGTGTTAGGTGATCGTTCGGTCGATGTGGCATTTGACAATGTCGCAGGTGAAGGCTTTGGGTCAATATTAAAAGTGTTGAAGCCGGGCGGCCGATACGCCTCTTCTGGTGCGATCGCTGGACCACTGGTGACGCTAGACATGCGTCATTTTTACCTGAAGGATTTGAATCTTATTGGTTGCACAGCTTGGGATGAAGCCGTGTTTCCGAATTTGATTTCGTACATAGAAAGAGGGGAGATTAAGCCACTAGTTGCGAGGACGTTTGCCTTAAAAGATATGGCTCAGGCACAGCAACTGTTTTTAGAAAAAAACCATTTTGGTAACTTTGTTCTTGTACCATCGGCCGACTAGCGCTATTGCTTGATTGATGCGGTAAATAACTAATATTGCTCTGCAATATAAATAAATAAAGGAAGTGTCACGAACGATACGATCACTTGAAAAGTGAGAATGTTGGACATCAATTCGGCATTGCCGCCCATTTTGCGCGCCATCACATAGGCCGATGCAGCGGTGGGTACTGCACCAGCAATAATAGCGACTGTGCGAGGTAAACCTTCTAACCCAACTAACGAGGCTATGCCGATAACCATCAGCGGCATACCGATTAGACGAATTAAAACGCCAACAGTGACTAACAGTTTATCTCCGCTAATTAGATCCAGTCTCAACCCAGCACCGACAGCCAGTAACGTTAGCCCCAAAGCACCGTTACCAATGATGTCGATAGTATTAAAAAGGATATCTGGCATGCCAGTCCAGTTTAGAGCCAGTCCAACGCCACAAGCGATAATCAGCGGGTTGGTGATAATGCGAAATAATATTTGTCGACCATTGGCAACGCTGCTGTTGCTGCCATAAATTGTCAGCACAATCACATTAGCGATATTAAGCACTGGCACCATAATGGCTAGGGCCAGTGCCGCCAGTGTAATACCAGGATCACCGTAAAGTGGCCCAATAATAGCCAGCGCAACAAAACCATGAAACCGCGTTGCGCCTTGGAATAAGCTGCTAAAAGTGGGGCCGCTATTGGGGTATCGAGATCTTAGTAGGTGATGCATTAAAATCAGTAGAAAAGACATGCCTGCAATAGCCGATATTAATACCAGCATGAAGTCGAGCACAGGAACACTGTTTAAGTTAGCTCGACTTAAAGTACGAACGATGAGAAAAGGAAGTAGTAAATAGAAGCACATGTGCTCTATTGCTGACCAGACCTGCTCACCGGCCACTCGAGTCCGAAACATTAAATGTCCCAGCGCTATGATAAGAAAAATCGGTGCAATAGCACTTAGCGTAGTGATCAATTAATTGTCCTTTTAGTTAGCTGTCAGCGTTAACAAGCACTAGCAATCGCGCTGTAGTATAAATTGTAAAATTATCTTCCACTAGTTTGTGCTCGAATATGGCTTGATTGCTCGCCAGCTAAATAAAGCAGATGAATCTTTTATAGTCTCGAACTGACGCTTAAATTTAGCTGCTAGCAGCGGTGGTGCTAACTCTGGGCTACCAAAAGCAGAAAACAACGAATATTCCGACCCAGCACTTTTTTCACCTCCGATGAAGCTGCTGCCCGAGTCATCACAAAGGGTCCTCAGGGTGCAAACAAATTCATCTCGAAGGCTATGAATGTCGACAATTGCTTGTTGATAAGCCTCAGCATCGTCACTGGCGAGTGTGATACGGTTATGAGGATCAACACCACAAGGATTGAGATGCCCATAAACAATAATCTGACCCGTGAGTTCGGTATGAGACTTGATGTACTGATCAACTGATTTAACGTAATTTTGATTGGCTCGCCAAAGTTGATCCATCGCGTCAGCGACGCAGTCTTGATTGAGCCTAATGTTAATGTCAGTGTGATATTTAAAAATAAAACGTCCCTTAGGTGCTTGAGTGCGAGCTGCAAATGGGACACCTTCGCGCACCGCTCGCATTTGATCCGGGTCTTTGAATATTTCAGTGTGATCAAGTGCAATGCTGGCAATGGTCAATTCGTCTGCATCAATATCATCGACCAGCTCAAATAAAAATTCATCAACAGGTAAGTGACTATAGCCATTAACAAAAATTAGACCGTCTGCATTAGCAGCTCGGCAGTTTGCTTGCAATTGTTTAGCGCGTGTCGTGAGTGCATTATCGCCACTGGCTACAAACGGTTGCATGGCATCGATGGTGATATGCTCAAGGCCCAATATCAAATTGGTGCCGCCATCGTTTGAGAATACTTTTCCATTATCGATCTTTAGGTAACAAAATGATGATAAATGTTGGAGTAGTCTAGATAGCTCGACGGGTGAATTATTAACCGGAATTGCAAATGCAATTTCAACGGCTGGCAGCTCAACATAGGTGCAGCAAACTGCCGACACTATCCCAGTCCAACCGTAAGTGCCTGCATAATTGTTTAGCTTGTCACCATCGATACTAAGTAAATAATCACCATTATGTAGCGATACTTCTATCACGCTATCGCTAAAGTAACGTCGTTGAGGTCCCATACCTCCAGTCATAAAAGTGGCGCCCACTTGGGCATAGGTATAACTGGTTAAATCGGCGCCTAGGACTTTAAATTGTCTACCGAGTTCGTTGCTTAATACCTCATTGAGTTGTGCCAGAGTGACTGCACTGCCGGCGTAGATTTTGTGTTGTTGTTCATCGATGATAATGTCATCTAGCCCGACTGTAGTAATGTCAACTTGACTAGAACGTGCGACTTGAGGCGCGCTAGTGGTGCACAGCTGGATGCCAATGACTTGTTTATCTTCCGGCTTTTCGACTTGAAATACGCCACCACCACCAGAGACCGACGATAATGGCAGTAGACAAAAATCAGGTCGATGAACCTGTTTGATCTGCTCTATCGCGTTGACTAAATCATGACCCTTGATCGAATAAATACAATCCAACGCGACAGCGGTATTTTCACCATCAACAATTTCGGGGTTTATCGAATGAAGCTTTATAGACATTTCATACCTAGCTAAAAAAGTTGACGCATTATATAGGCTTGTTGCAATCAAAGGGATTTGTTCTCACTAATCAATAGCAAAATATATAATATCAAAATGATATTCATGTCCCTAAAGTCAGTGCTTATTTAGCGATCACAATCAGTAGGGCATCTTTAGGTTGTTATTATCTAACGGGCGCCACTACATTTTTAAAAAGGCTTATACCTAAGCCCTTTGGCTAACATAGGCAAGTTCCAAATAAATCGACATTGTGATGAATGGCAAAATCTATCAGAGGTTTCGGCAGTATTTCAGACTGATCTGGCTAGTAATTTGGTCGGATAGTATTTAGTCTGTTCATCCGTACATTCTATTATTTGCGCTATCTTGATCCGTCACAGCATGCCTTGGTCAATGATGAATTCAATCACTCGAGTAAGGCCAGTATCGTCTTTCAAGTTGGTAAAGACATAGGGTCTGTCGCCACGCATACGCTTAGTGTCTGTTTCCATCACTTCCAGTGAAGCGCCAACATAGGGCGCGAGATCAATTTTGTTAATGACTAACAAATCGGACCGAGTTATGCCTGGGCCGCCCTTGCGGGGGATTTTCTCACCCTCGGCCACATCGATAACGTAGATCATCAGGTCTGCTAATTCTGGGCTGAAGGTGGCCGATAAATTATCGCCGCCACTTTCAATAAAGACGACATCAAGGTTGCCATGGAGTTCGCTTAAATCCTGAACTGCAGCAAGATTCATAGACGCATCTTCACGAATTGCTGTATGAGGGCAACCACCTGTCTCGACACCGACAATACGATCGGCATCAAGCGCCCCACTTCGAACCAGAAACTCGGCATCTTCACGGGTATAGATATCATTGGTAACCACCGCAATTTGATAGGTATCACGCATAATTTTGCAGAGTCGATCGAGCAATGCAGTTTTACCTGATCCAACTGGGCCGCCGATACCCACTCTTAAGGGTGCTTTGTTTGACATAATTTTTACCTAAGAACGAAAAAGCCGGGTGTATTGGGTTTCGTGCTGAGCGCTGGCAATAGCAAGTGCCATAGAAGAAGCACCGATGTCATCTTCTGCAACATCACGAGCCTGTTTTATAATAATTGGGATGATTGATGCTAGTTTGAAAACTGTTTTTTGCCCATCCGTTTGGCCAAGAGGAATGATTTTGACTGCCGACAACACTAGATTTTCTAGCCAGCTCCAGAGGAACCCATAAGCCGCTGCATCATATTCAATATTCCAGCGTTGACAAGCAAAACTGTAACAAGCGGTCTGCGTGCGCCATAACGTTGAATCAACCTGACGAGCCTCAGGAATGAGCGACACTAACAATTGTTTAAAGGCCCGCGCGCGATTGGTTTCTTCCAAGCGCAGTTCCTCTGTCTCTCGATTAGCCATTAGATATTCATTCCAATTACGAAGACAATCAAAATCTGGCGCTACCCAGGCATCAAGCATTCGGCACAATATGGGTAATTCAAGATACAACATATTGGTATTTAACAGTCCTTCCAGCCAATCATACAAATCATCGGCGGTGCTGATCCATCCTGCGTCAACTGCCCACTCAATGCCTTGTGAATAGGAGTATCCGCCGATCGGTAACGAGGGACTTATCAGCTGCATTAGTCTCGCCAATGCTAAGTCGTCACGTAACTCAATGCTCATGATGTGAATGTCCACTGCCGTGATAAGCCCCAGTTTCGGGTTCAAAAGGTGCTTCTTCACAAATCACAGTTAATCCAAGCCCAGCTAACATTTCATCAAGCACGTGGTCATGCTGGTAACGAATAAACCCCACATCGATTTGTAATGTGATATGTCGATTCCCCAGGTGATAACAAGCACGAGCCACCAATAGCGGATCGGTTACAAAAACGGTGCTAACCGATTCATTTTCACACCGTACTTCTACGACTTCACCCGTTTCAGCAACAATCTTATCGTGGTTTTTCAAAATGCTGCCGCGCGGTAGAAACAATCCTGCTGGTTCACCATTGTCTAATTTGATTTTCAAACGAGACTTTACACGCTGTTCATAGCTTAAGGTGACAGTGCTTATAATGACGTGCTCGCCTTGTGTAATTTGAATAAATGTCAGCATCGAATTAAAACAAAAAATATTTTTGGGTTAAAGGTAGTTCGCTTGCTGGTTCGCAAACTAACAACTCTCCATCGGCATGAACTTGATAGGTCTGTGCATTCACGGTAATTGTGGGCTGATAACTATTTAGTATCATTGAGGCTTTGGTTATATTTCGACAATTCGATACCTTGCCAATCATGGAAGCTAGTTTTAACTGATCAGGAATATTGGCTTCTATAGCGGCTGCAGATAAAAATGTCATGCGGGTAGCGTTACGTGCCTTGCCTAAAGAACCAAACATATGACGATAGTGCACGGGTTGTGGCGTTGGTATTGATGCATTGGGATCACCCATTGGTGCTGCGACAATCATACCGCCCTTGATAATCATCGCTGGCTTAGTTCCAAAAAATGCGGGTTTCCACAAAACTAGGTCCGCCATTTTGCCAATTTCGATGGAACCCACTTCGTGTGAAATACCGTGGGTAATGGCAGGATTAATGGTGTATTTTGCGATGTAACGCCTAACCCGATAATTATCAGATTTGTCCTTATCACCCTCAAGGCTTCCGCGCTGAACTTTCATTTTATGCGCTGTTTGCCAGGTGCGAATGATGACTTCACCCACTCGTCCCATGGCTTGTGAATCAGAAGCAATCATTGAAAAAGCGCCCTTGTCATGCAGAATATCTTCTGCTGCAATAGTTTCACGCCGAATTCTCGACTCTGCAAAAGAAACATCTTCTGCTATATTGGGGTCGAGGTGGTGACAAACCATCAGCATGTCGAGATGTTCATCGACCGTGTTAATAGTGTAAGGCCGTGTGGGGTTTGTCGATGAGGGCAGTATATTTGAATAACCTGCCGCCTTAATAATGTCGGGCGCATGACCACCGCCAGCACCCTCAGTATGATAGGTATGAATAGTGCGACCCTTCATTGCCCTAAATGTATCCTCTACGAAACCCGATTCGTTAAGGGTGTCGGTGTGAATTGCAACTTGGACATCCATTGCGTCTGCTACTGATAGGCAGTTGTCTATAGCGGCAGGTGTTGTACCCCAGTCTTCGTGCAGTTTTAACCCGATGGCACCCGCCGCCACCTGTTCTTCTAACGCTGCGGGTAAACTTGCGTTGCCCTTACCAAGTAAACCAATATTGACAGGTAACTCATCCGCAGCTTCCAGCATACGATAAATGTTCCATGGCCCCGGAGTACAGGTTGTCGCATTGGTGCCGGTGGCTGGACCCGTGCCACCACCGAGCATGGTGGTTACGCCCGACATTAACGCATCATCAACCTGTTGTGGACAAATCATATGAATATGAGAATCAACGCCGCCAGCGGTTAAAATTTGGCCTTCGCCAGCAATGGCTTCGCTACCGGGTCCGACAACAATATTCACCCCTGGCTGAGTATCGGGATTGCCCGCTTTTCCTATGCCAGTGATGCGACCGTCTTTGATGCCAATATCGGCTTTGATAATCCCCCAGTGATCAACGATTAAAGCATTAGTTATGACCACATCGACGGTTTCAGCTGATACTCGTTGGCTCTGTCCCATACCATCTCGAATGACCTTGCCACCGCCAAACTTAACTTCATCTCCATAAATGGTTTTGTCATCTTCAACTTCAATCCAGAGTTCAGTATCGCCAAGGCGCACCCGATCACCGGTAGTTGGGCCATACATTTCGGCATAGGCTTTTCTACTAATCGTGGCCATTTATTCTACCTTTCCCATGACTTGTGCGTTAAAGCCATAAATCATTTGATCGCCGGCGTATTCAACCAAAACTACTTGACGATGCTGGCCTGGCTCAAACCTGACCGCCGTACCAGCAGGGATGTCGAGCCGATATCCTCGAGTCTGATTACGCTCAAATTTAAGGGCACTATTAGTCTCAAAGAAATGATAGTGTGAACCAATCTGAATCGGTCGGTCGCCGGTATTAGCCACGTCGATCTCGACTTTTTTTCGTCCTGCATTCAGTTCAATGTCACCTGCCATGGTAATAACTTCACCTGCCAGTAATTGTGGCGCCTTATTAGTCACAATTGGTTCATGCACAGTAACAAGCTTGGTACCGTCAGGAAAAGTGGCTTCGACTTGAACATCGTGAATCATTTCTGCAACGCCATCCATAACATCGTCACCGTTCAATAAAGTACGCCCAAAATCCATTAGGTCCGCAACTGTCCTACCATCGCGTGCACCTTCCATGATCGCGGCACTGATAAAGGCAACGGCTTCTGGGTAGTTTAGTCTCAAACCTCTGGCCATTCGACGCTCTGCCAGCAAGGCGGCTGTAAAAAGCATTAGCTTGTCTTTTTCTCTTGGTGTTAATTCCATAGATCGCTCATTTGTTTAATAATGTTGAAATGAAACTAGTCAGGTTTTCCATATCCGTGGATAACAGGCTTCGCGCTCCAACAGCAAAGGCCGCAACCGTTCCCAAAGGCCAATAAAATACGCATCCACATCACTGGTACTATCACCTAGGTATCGGCAAATGAGCAAAAGTGGCTGTGGTTGTGAAATGCCAGCCAGCCCATTACCCGGTTTTATTTTTTGGAGGTCTCGTAACACAGACTTTTCGAGATCAATGCCATAAATTATAAAGCTACCCATCACTGGGTATTTACGCATACCACTTGTTCTCTGTAACTCTTCTGCATTGACACGTTGTGTCTCGCTAAACAGTAACTTTCCTTCACTGCGTAATTGTATTTTTGAATATAAATTTCCGGTGCAAAAACGTTCCTTGATTGAGGGCCTTCCAAAGCAGTGTTTCTCCCAAAGCATGACACGGCCACCGGACTCAATGTTTATTGAGGTGTTGCTGCGAACCTGTGCACCAGGAAAATATATATTTTCCTGCGGTAAAAATTCTAGCTCAGCATCACTCGCCACATAAAATTGCTGAGTAACATGAGCGGTATCGGCAGCGCTCAAATAATACTTGGCTGCACCGGGTGTGGTAATCAGCGCATAGGTAGTTTCCTTGCACGCCACCTGCAGATCTAACCGGTCACCACCAACAATGCCTCCAGGTGGATGCAACATGTAGACATGGCAGCATGCCTGCTCAGGATAAAATGGGCGCTGCACTGTTAAAGGCCCGTAACGTTTAATTGGCACCAGATGTGTTCTGTCCTGGCCATAACGCAGTTCAAGCTTTAGTAAAGCTTCCCAGTTTTGTGATTTTAAATCAGTTTTAACCATTAATCGTTTCTAACGAATTGTTGTTTTCTAAACTTTCTTAATACGACCGTCATAATGATTGCTCTATTCATAATCACAACAACTACCAATGTCACTGTAAAACCATATCATCATGTCCGAGATGGCTTACCCTAATAAATAGTATCAGTAACAACAGAACTTTTATAATTGGGTTTATTTTAATGTTTGCAGTGGTTATACCGTTAAATACTTTTTAATTAAACCATCACTCAATTCACTGATCGGGCCTTCTGCTGCCTTGCGACCACGATCGAGGATAGTGAAGTTATCTGCTATACGTCGGACAATGGGTAACTTTTGTTCGACTAATAAAACTGTGACCCCTAAATCATGACTGAGTTGTTTAATGATGTCGCCAATTTCCTGAACAATATTGGGTTGTATGCCTTCAGTCGGTTCATCCAGTATCAAAAGTTTAGGGTCGATGCCTAGCGCTCGACCAATAGCAAGTTGCTGTTGTTGACCGCCTGACAGATCACCACCCCGTCTATCTAGCATGTCAGCAAGCACTGGGAATAATTCAAATATAAAATCAGGTATTGTCTTGGACTTGTCGGCGCGAGCCGATAAACCAATCTGCAAATTTTCTCTTACTGTGAGCAATGGGAAAATTTGTCGGCCTTGGGGCACATAACCAATACCAAGTGATGCGCGTTTTTCAGCGTTCACCTTTGTTATATCCATCTCGCAGTAGCTTATGCTGCCCGTACGTATCGGCTGTAACCCCATAATACAGTTGAGTAATGTTGTCTTTCCGACGCCGTTACGCCCCATTAGGCAATTACACTTGCCTGTTTCAAGTTTAATATCAATATCCCAGAGCGTATGGCTTTGTGAATAGAACTGATTGAGCTGGTTGATTTTTAGCATGATTGTTTATTCACCTAAATAAACCGCTACAACGTCTGGATTGGATTGAACCTGCTCCATGCTACCCTCAGCTAAGACACGACCCTGATGCAATACCGTAACTTGACCGGCTATAGAGCGAACGAAGTCAATATCATGTTCAACCACAACGACGGTATGCTCACCGGCGAGGGCATTTAACAATTCTGCTGTTTTTTCCATCTCCTGATGTGTCATACCTGACACTGGCTCATCAACCAGTAACAAGCGTGGTTTCTGCATCACCAACATGGCTATTTCAAGCCACTGTTTCTGGCCATGAGACAGCAGCGCTGCACGCAACTGTTTCATCTCAATCAATCCAGCCTGTAATAGAATCTCATCGATTCGATCAACATCTTCGCCACAAAGTTGTGCAGTCAAGGTATGCCAGACACGTTTATTACAGGCCAACGCCAACTCGAGGTTTTCAAACACGGTATGCTGTTCAAAAACGGTTGGTTTTTGGAATTTTCGTCCAACCCCTAGCTGTGCAATTTCTGACTCGTTGTAATCTAATAAATTAATATTCTGACCAAGATAAACACTACCACTATCAGGACGATTTTTCCCGGTAATGATATCCATCAAAGAGGTTTTTCCAGCCCCATTTGGGCCGATGATGCAACGTAGCTCACCTTCTTTGAGATACAGATTTAGCTTGTCGATAGCTTTGAACCCATCAAAGCTGACGGATAGATCCTCGATATATAGAATGTCACCTTTGGTCGTATCAATTTCTATTTTTTCAACAGGAAGCAAAAACTTGAAAACTCGATCTTGACGAATGAAGCTAGCTATCTTTGGTTGACTAATCAATTTGCCCCCACTTTCTCAACAGAATTTTTCTTGTCTTCTTTTTGGAAAAAACCCAGTATCCCTTTCGGTGCAAATAGGGTGACCATAATAAACAGACCACCCAGAGCAAATAGCCATATTTCGGGAAAAGCACCTGTGAAATAGGTTTTTGCATAATTAACAATAAATGCCCCAAGTACCGCACCCAGTAATGTTGCTCTGCCACCGACTGCAACCCAGATGACAATTTCAATTGAATTAATAGGTGAAAATTCAGACGGGTTAATAATGCCAACCTGTGGCACATATAAAGCACCGGCGATTCCAGCCAAAACGGCTGAAAAGGTAAAGACCCATAATTTAAAATGGCTTACTTTGTAGCCAAGAAAACGGACTCTGTCTTCGCTATCGCGAACTGCGACGCTCACTCTGCCAAGTTTGGATTTGACGATATAACGACAACTCAAATAACCCAGTGCCAGTGCCAATGATGAGCAGACGAAAAGCGCGACACGAACTAAATTAGACTGGAGTGAAAACCCGAGTATATCTTTGAAGTCGGTGAGTCCATTGTTACCACCAAAGCCCATTTCGTTACGAAAAAATGAAAGCATCAGAGCATAGGTCATTGCTTGAGTCATTATAGATAAATAGACCCCCGTTACTCGTGACCGGAATGCAAACCACCCAAAGACAAATGCCAGTGTTCCTGGCACCAGCATAATCATAACAATGGCAAATCCGAAATTATCGAAACCAAGCCAGAACCATGGCAGGGAATCCCAGTTCAGGAATACCATGAAATCAGGTAGTAAAGGATTGCCATAAACACCACGATCACCCACCTGACGCATCAGATACATACCCATTACGTACCCACCGAGTGCAAAGAAAGCCGCATGACCCAAACTGAGTATACCTAAATATCCCCAGACTAGATCGACCCCTAACGCGAGTAGGGCATAGGTTAAATATTTACCTAAAAGTGTTACCGTAAACGTAGAGACATGAAGCAGGTTCTCAGGGGGTATGAGCAAATTAGCGACGGCGACATAGAGTGTAGATATCAACAGCAGGGCGATAAAAATTTTACCTTGGCGATCGTCCTGAAGTATCTTTCTGATCATTGATCCGCCGCTCTACCTTTCTGTGGAAACATACCGCGTGGTCGTTTCTGAATATAGAGGATAATAAAAAGCAATACCAATACCTTGGAGAGTACTGCCCCCGTTGCTGGTTCTAGAAATTTTCCAACAACACCCAATGTCAAGCCACTGACTAGAGTTCCCCAGAGGTTACCGACTCCGCCAAATACAACTACCATAAAAGAGTCGACAATATAAGCTTGACCTAGGTTAGGGCCCACATTAGTAATCTGGCTGAGTGCGACGCCAGCTACACCAGCAATGCCAGAACCCAAACCAAAAGTCATCACATCGATCCACTGAGACCGAACACCCATGGCTCGTGCCATGGGTCGATTTTGTGAAATTGCACGCACATGTAAACCTAAAGAGGTCTTGGTCATAACTAGGTAGAGCAGTGCAAAAACAGCGAGGCAAAAGAAAAATATATACAGTCGATTGTAAGTGATCGATAACAGAGAGTTAATTTGTAACGAACCACTCATCCACTCAGGCGATATCACCGTACGATTAAGTGGTGAGAAGATACTCCTAACGGTCTGTTGTAAGACTAGGCTAATGCCAAAGGTAGCTAGTAAGGTTTCCAGTGGCCTTCCATAAAGGAAACGAATGACGGAACGTTCTATCAAAATTCCCACAAGCGCCGATGCTAGAAAAGCCACCGGAATAGCGACCAATAATGAAGCGCCGATTTGATTTGGCATTAGTAACTGGATCACATAAGTGGTGTAGGCACCAATCATAATCAGTTCACCATGGGCCATATTAATAACGCCCATTACTCCGAAGGTAATCGCTAGTCCAATAGCTGAGAGAGCCAAAATAGAACCAAGGCTAAGGCCAAAGAACAGAGTTTCCACATGAGCAAAGATAGACGCCTTGCTTTCAATTTTACGGACTGATTTTTGGGCAGCAAGACGAACTGACGTATGATTAGTGGATGAATTCAGTTTATTTAACTGAACTAATATGGCTGGATTAAGATTTCCATCGATTGTTTCAATTGCCGACAGTTGGTCTTCAGGATTAGTTGATTTAAGCTGACTAAATGCAAGTACGACGTTGATCGCTTCAATAACATAAGGGTCAGTTTCATTTTTTTTAATTGACCTAAGTTTTTCTAGCATCTCGGGTGAAGCACTTGTCATTAAATTGTCAACAGCTTCGAGCCGCATTGATGCATCAACATGGGATAAATTCAAATTTGATATTACATTTGAGATCTGTCTACGCAGCTTGTTATTGATGGTAACCTTTTTAACTTTACGTTGACTCGTAAGACCTAAATCTTCACCGGACAAAGCATCAGTAATTTGCATTTCATTGTCTTGCTTTTTCGCAATCACCATACGTTTGTTATTTTTGACAAAGTAGAGATGGCCATTAGCCATTGCATCTAACAAAATTTTCGAAGTTGCATTTTCTGTTTGTGCCAATAGTTCTATGGCAACTGATTTATCGTCAAAGCTGCTAGAAGATAAGAGTTTTAAAGCCCGTTCAGAATCGATCGCACTTGACTGGCCTAGGTTAAGCAATAGTAGTAAGAAGACAAAAGTGCGTAAAATAATCAAGAGTATAAAGGCTCAATAAATTGCAGAGTTGTTAATGATTCAGACTAAATAAAAAATGGGCCGATTTTTACATCGGCCCAAAAGCACCCTGCAGAAAGAGGATTATCTACGTTTGGGGCTGAGGTTAAAAGGGACTATAGATTTTGCCCAGAACAGGTGGCTAGCACTACATTGTAATTTCCACAACTGAGGGGTGAGCGCCAGTCGGAGATTAGATTTTTAGAGTCAGGTAGGAAATCTGACCAAGCGTCTCCAGGTACTAGGCCTTCGGTTTGCCATACTGTTTCGAATTGACCATCGTCCTGAATTTCACCAATTAAAACGGGTTTAGTAATATGATGATTAGGCATCATGGCTGATAGTCCACCGGTCAGGTTTGGAACTGCAACACCAATGATAGATTCTTGAACTGCAGAAGCATCTGTAGTACCGGCTTTCTTAACCGCTTCGATCCACATTTTAAAACCTATGTAATGAGCTTCCATAGGATCATTTGTGACGCGACTTTCGTCCTTGGTAAAGGCATGCCATTTGCTAATGAACGCATCATTTTCTGGTGCATCGACACTCATAAAGTAATTCCAAGCAGCCAGATGACCAACCAACGGTTTTGTATCAATGCCTGATAATTCTTCTTCACCGACTGAAAATGCAATGACTGGGATATCTTCAGCCGATACGCTCTGGTTTCCTAATTCTTTATAAAAAGGGACATTGGCATCACCATTGATAGTTGAAACAACGGCGGTTTTCATACCGACAGAACCAAATTTTTTGATATCAGAAACAATGCTCTGCCAGTCGGCGTGACCAAACGGGGTGTAATTGATCATGATGTCAGAATCCTTCACCCCCTTTGCTTTAAGATAAGCTTCGAGAATTTTATTCGTGGTGCGTGGATAGACATAGTCAGTGCCTGCTAGCACCCAACGTTTTACATTAACCTCATTCATCAGGTAGTCAACAGCTGGAATAGCCTGCTGATTGGGAGCAGCTCCAGTGTAAAAAACATTTTTAGATGATTCTTCACCTTCATATTGAACCGGATAAAAAAGGATACTGTTCAGTTCTTCTATTACTGGCAATACAGATTTACGAGAAACAGAGGTCCAAGCTCCAAAAATAGCCACAACTTTTTCTTTGCTAATTAATTCGCGTGCTTTTTCTGCAAACAGTGGCCAGTTGGAGGCGGGGTCAACTACGACGCCTTCAAGTTGCTTCCCGAGCAGACCACCATTTTTGTTTTGATCTTCGATAAGCATCAACATGGTGTCCTTCAAAGTGGTCTCGCTGATGGCCATAGTTCCAGATAAAGAATGTAATACTCCAACCTTGATTGTATCTGCAGCGGTAGCTGAGTTTAGAATTATTCCGCTTAATAGAGACAGAGACAAAAGAGTCTTGGATTTGGTAAAGGACATTTTTCTTCCTAAGTTGTTTTGATGTTTCAAAGATTACCATAGCTATTTTTCTTTAAAACTTAGTTGCTACGCTAGGATTTTATGGGGATAGTTAATTAACTGTTATATTTCAGCAGTATAGAACTGAAAATAACTATAAATTTAGGTTTCAATATAATTCTATTCCGCTAATGTAAGCGACTTCTATGCACTAATTTAGTGCTTTTTTGAAGATTTATAATGAGATTTCGTATTAAAAAATCAACCAATCTTAAAGCTCAGTATTGAATTAAATCTTATTCTTAACCGCAATAATATAAAGAAAATAGTGCAATATTTTTTATCTAAAATTTAGATTATCTAGGTAAAAGGTCCAGCTTTCCTATTGTAATTTTTAAACAATTGAAGTATCAAGCTACCCTCTTCAAAATAACAAGAGAGTCTGATCTCCGGTTAGTCACTGACGTATATTGGTCTGAACAAGTCCTTTGTTATTTCATAAGGTTATTGGATATTGACGGTTAGAAGGGATCGGTTTCGACAGTGGGGTGATACTGTAAATTACTTTTTTATGTACATTTTTGTAACCACCGAGCGTTACATTCCATATCATTAACGTATCTGCCTATTATCTGGCATGATATTGCATAAAAATATGACTATTAACCACTTCCG
Organism: Gammaproteobacteria bacterium; assembly: GCA_051277905.1. Lineage (GTDB taxonomy): Bacteria > Pseudomonadota > Gammaproteobacteria. The sequence continues at coordinate 24,759 of JBNMQI010000003.1, forward strand.
AACAGGACATCGCAACTAGTGAACCCATTCCTACGGACCGAGATTGAATGTTGATCGAATTACTTGATTTAATGGATCTATCGGTACCAGAGCTTGGTTACATAGCCTTATGTGTGCTGGTCGGTGCGATTATCAAAGGCTATTCGGGATTTGGTGCTTCTATATTTTGGGTGGTGAGTATTTCACTAGTGTTGCCACCGATTCAAGTTGTACCGATGATCTTAATGTTTGAAGTTATTTCAAGCTTTTATTTGTTGCCAGGCATATGGCGAAAAGTTCAGTGGAAGTCCATTAGCCATTTGATGATCGGTACCTTTATCGGCACACCCTTGGGTATTTATGCGCTGGCCTCACTATCTGCTTTGAGCATACGCATAGCGCTTGCTGTGACAGTATTAACGACAGCGATATTATTGCTGCGAGGCTTTACCCTAGAAAAAATGCCCGGCAAACGAGCAACCGTTGGTGTGGGGGTGTTGGCTGGCGTTTTAAATGGCAGCATGAGTGTTGGTGGCCCACCGGTCGTTTTGTTTTACTTTTCAACACCGATAGGCATAGCGGTTAGTCGTGCCTCTATGATAGCTTATTTCTTTGGTCTGGATGCCGTTGGGACAGCGATGCTGTCATCTCAGGGATTAATTGATGCGGTTGTACTTTGGCGGACAGTATTGTTAATTCCTTTGCTGCTTTTGGGTACATTAATTGGTAATTGGGGCTATAAAAAAACCAATCCAGATTGGTTCAAAAAAACCGCCTTATATATCTGGGTCGTCCTATCATTCTTGTTATTGATTCGGGTTGCGTGGGAGTTTAGTTAGAAATTAATAGAACCATTATTGTTAATTAGAAAATAACTTTTCGGCCTAGCCATTCAACAGATAGAATACATCCGCAATAGCAACAATGGAACGATAATGGACCTATCCATTCTACTTATATTTATTCCGACCTTCTTCCTCGTATCCATAACTCCGGGTATGTGTATGACTTTAGCCATGACTTTGGGTATGACCATTGGACCAAGACGTACATTCTGGATGATGTTAGGTGAAGTGGTTGGGGTAGGGATTGTTGCCATATTGGCTGTACTGGGTGTCGCTGCGATTATGCTGCGATCACCCGATATTTTTGTAATGCTTAAATGGGGCGGCGGTATTTATCTGGCCTATCTAGGCGTTCAAATGTGGGGCTCTAAAGGCAAAATGGCAATCCCCGATAGCAATACTGCGCCTGCGCAGGTCAGTTGTTCGCAATTAGTAATACAGGGTTTTGTGACAGCCATTGCGAACCCGAAAGGTTGGGCCTTTATGATTTCACTATTACCGCCTTTTATTCAACCGAATCATTCTATTATCTTGCAGTTGAGCTTGTTGGTTGGAATCATTGTTATCTCTGAATTCGTGTGTATGACAATTTATGCTACAGGTGGTAAAACGTTACGCGTTTTCCTCAAAAAAAGTGGCAATGTCAGGCTATTAAATAAGATATCGGGCACACTAATGATAGGCGTTGGTATTTGGCTTATCCTTAGCTAATGACCCACCAATGAAATAACTCATCTGAGCTGATTGTATGACTGTTAAAGCGTTAATTTTTGATTTAGGTAATGTCGTTATTGACATTGACTTTAAGCGTATCTTCCAAAAGTGGAGCTATTATTCTGGTGTACCTGTCGAGCAAATGCAGGTCGCCTTTCAGGTTGACGCTACGTATGAACAACACGAAAGGGGTGAAATTGAAGGCATTGAATATCATCAATATCTAGAGCAGGCACTTGAAATGAAACTGTCCTATGAGCAATTTTGTGAAGGCTGGAATGACATTATGGTGGCACCAATATTTGAGACGGTTCTCCTGCTAGAATCGTTGCGTGGTCGAGTCCCTTTATATGCGTTAAGTAACGCTAATACGTTGCACAAAAATTTTTGGGAGAAAACCTACCACAAGGAACTGAGTCACTTTGAACAGGTTTTTGTATCCTCAGATATGGGTAGTCGAAAACCAGAACCAGCAATCTACCTTCGGGCGCTAGAGCATATTGACGTCGAACCGGAAAATGTTATTTTCTTTGATGACCTGGCAATCAATGTGGAAGCGGCAAGGGCATTAGGCATGACTGCGGTGCAGGTGCATTCGCCGCTGGATGTTGAAAACTGTATTGCCGCACATTTTTAAAACAAGTTCACCCTAAGCCCGCCAGTTGCCTGGTGAGTGAGTTTTATGGGGATCCGAACGTTAACAGATTTCCGTCAGTATCCACTGCTTAAACACCTCTGCCGCTTTGCTTAACGGTCTATCCTTACGGTGAACGAGAAAGTAACTTTCCGTGGTGACTAGATAGTCATCCAGCGGTGCCGCTAGCTGTCCGGCGGCAACCTGCGGTGCCAGCATCTCATCGTAACCTAGGCATAAACCACAATGGCCTATCGCCATTGGGACAGTTGTCACGGCGCTATCTGTTTTATGTATCAGTTGGGTGCTGGATGGTTGCAAATGATACTGAGCCAGCCAGCTACGCCAGTCAGGTAGATTGCCAATCAAGTCCAATAACGGCCATTGCAGTAGGTCACTGGGTTGGTGTATTTGGGCGGCGATTTGCGGGCTACAATAAGGACGGAGCTTGGGTGTGATCAAGCGAGTAAAATCGAGTTCTGGCCAGTCGCCCGTGCCATGACGCAGAGACAATTCGGCCGAACCGGCTGAAAATTCACTGTCCCAATTGGCGTTAATCACCCGAAGCGCCAGGTTTGGGTATTGAACCGTGAAAAACTGTAGCCTAGGTGCGAGCCAAAAAATACTAAAGGCGGTGTTCACTTCAATCGTCACGCCACCCCCCTTCAGTGGTGAAAATATGTCAGAGGTGCCACGCTGCAATTCTCGCAACGCCGATTGCACGACAGGAAGGTAAGCTCGACCCCGTTTGGTCAAGTTAATCTGTCTAGCCGTTCGATTGAAAAGCGGTTCATTCAGATAGTCCTCGAGCAGACGCACTTGTTGGCTGACTGCTGACTGGGACATATTGAGCTCTCTCGCCGCCACGGTGAAGTTCAGCTCACGGGCAGCAACTTCGAAGGTTCGAAGCCAGTTCAGCGGAGGTAAGTTATTCGGCATATCATTCCCAGCATGCAAGTTTCAAAATATAATGTTCAAGTAGTATTTTTGCAGTAGATTAATTTTAAGCCAGACAGGCCTCATGGTTAGCCATTAGCTGAACTTATGGTGACTTGCATTAATTATCATTTGCCGTTTTAACATGGCTTACTACCATGTACTTAAGAGACGGCCTTACTTACTAGTTCAAGCTAAGTCACGTTTTTTTAGCCTTTTCAGAGTCAATAATGTCATGTTAAACGGAATCAAGGCCCACGATTTAAGTGAGCAAATCAGCATAACCAATATCACCCAAAAATCCAACAGCTTGCAGATAGAATGGGATGATGGCCACCACGCTAGTTTTAATTTTCTGTGGTTACGGGACAATTGTTCCAGTGGTTTTCATGGCGATACGCAAGAGCGAACCTTTGACCAGCTTTCTGTTGGCGCTGATATCCACCCGCTGAGCTTTGACTTTACAGATAGTCAATTACACATAATCTGGTCTGAAAATAACCACGACAGTCAATTTAGTCAGCAGTGGTTACGTCTGCACGCCTATTCTGGCAGCTTAAGTCAACGACCGAAATCGACGTATCGAAGTTGGGATAACTGTTTTCTCGACAGTATTCCAGAAGTCGACAACCAGGCGCTACTGAATGATGATCGAGTGCTGTTTGAATGGATGACGGAACTGGATCGTGATGGCCTGACTATTGTGCGTAATATGCCGAAAACTGACGAAGCAGTTGCCGACGTAGCAGAGCGCATCGATTATCTGCGCCGAACTAATTTTGGTGTTACCTTTAATGTGGTCTCGGTACCTAATCCAATCAACTTGGCCTATACCTCAATTGCTTTACCCCTACATACTGACTTGCCAAATCAGGAATTACCGCCGGGTTATCAGTTCTTACATTGTCTCGTCAACGCGAGTGAAGGCGGAGCCTCCATATTTGTTGATAGTTTAAAAATTCTCGAAGATTTGCGTAGCGAAAACCTCGAGCACTTTCGATTGCTCAGTGAATATACCATCCCATTTCGTTTTCATGATGACGAACATGATATCTGCCAATATCATCCGATAATCAACCTAAATACCTTCGGCGAAATTGTAGAGATTAAATACAATGCGCATCTGGCAGATACCTTCGATCTTCCCGAAGAAATCATGCATGACTACTACTTGGCCTACCGCAACCTAATGAGCCGACTGCGAGAGCCCCGTTATACGATTAAACTGAAACTGCAAGGTGGCGACATGGTAGTGTTTGACAACCGCCGTATTATGCATGGCCGTGAAGCCTTCGACGCCAGTACCGGCATGCGTCAGCTGCGAGGCTGCTACGTTGATCGTACTGAATTTCAGAGCCGGTTAAGGGTGCTTGGTAAACGGTTCAAGTCGGATTTAAAAGGCTTCTAGTAGTCTATTTGACTTAGGTTTGCGTAGGCTGGAAAAGCAAAGCGTCTTCCGACAAAACCTCCGATCATTAATGTTGAGCACGCCAAACTCGGTTAGAATCACCTACCTTTTCCCAATTGAGTCTTCACAATGTATCAAATTAAACGGTCAAAATTAGCGTTCATTGCTTCAAGCTTTATATTCACTAGCTTGATTTCAAATCAGGTTAGTGCTGGTTGGTGGAATGATGCGGTTTCAACTGTTAAATCATTAAGTGATGAAGAAATAGTAAAGGAAGTTATAGATAGCGGTCTTGGCAATAGCGCTTTAAATATAGAAGATATGAGTAAAGCCTTTAAACAAGCTCTAACCATAGGGTCGGAGAAAGTGGTTGCTAGGTTGGGGCAGTTTGATGGTTTTAACGCAGACCCATCTGCTCATATTCCGTTACCAAAAAATATCGAAAAGGTGCGCAAGACTTTAAATAAAGTTGGGTTATCAAACTACGTTGATGATTTGGAATTAAAGTTAAATCGAGCTGCCGAAGCCGCCACCCCTGTTGCTAAACAATTGTTTATCGATTCAATTAGCACTATGTCATTCGACGATGTGAAAAGAATTTACGAAGGTCCGAAAGATTCGGCCACGCGTTTTTTTTAAACCAAAATGAGCCCTTCACTTAGTTTAAAAATGCAACCGATTGTTGACCGTAGTCTGGCAGAAGTGGGTGCCATTAATGCCTATGATCAGGTGATCAAGAAATATCAAAATATCCCGTTTGTACCCGATATTAAAGCAGACCTATCCAAGCATGTCATCGATAAAGGTATGGCTGCTATCTTCCATTACATTGCACAAGAAGAAGCAGCAATAAGAAATGATCCGTTAAGGCAAACCAGTGAACTGTTGAAAAAAGTGTTTGGCGCTAAATAGACCTAAGCTGGTTCATCACATAACAAAAAGGATCTATCTTTCAATCCATAATCACGCTTATATGTCCAAAAAAATAAGCAATGCAGAGAGGCTGATTAGCGACAACAAGGTTGAAATTACAATCACGCCGCTGGCACGAACGACGAAGGTTTTGTAATGTTGTGCCAGCACGAAAACTGGCACTCCGCATGGCAGCGCAGCCTGCAACACAGCGATTGCTGGAAGCGTGCCCTCAAGATCAAAAACTTCGTAGGCTAGCCACCAAGTGATCAATGGATGTATTAGCAGTTTAACGAATACTAGCCATGCGATTTCGGTTGTTTCACCTTTTACAGAGCAACCAGAAATAAAAAGACCCGCAGCAAATAACGCACAGGGAATATAGGCACCAGCCAGTAACTCAAAAAAAGTCACAACTGGCTCTGCTAGTTCAATAGGCTGAGATGAGATAATGAGACCAGCAGTGGTGGCGATTAAAACCGGATTTTTAAAAATCGACTTCAACATTGCTTTTAGACAGGTGGCAACCTTATCGCTATCGGCACTTTTATCTGCCTCTATCAGAATAATTGCTAGCGGCATGAAAACAGCACCAGTTATTACCGCGCCGATAATCCCAGGCACAAAAGCACTGTCACCAAATACCAGAAAAATAATCGGCAGGCCGATATAACCGGTACTGGAGTACATCGCGCTCAGGGCGTGCAAGGCGCGTCCAGTAAGATGAGTTGGGAAAAAGAAATACGCGATAACTAAGCTGAAGCAAAATGTTATTAACATACCTCCGCCGAGTACGGCTAAGAATGGCCAATTTAAAAAAACGTTAACCGGCACTTGTGACAACTTTATAAATGCCAGAGCCGGCAATGCGACGATATAAACAAACTGGCTTAAGATGGTGCTACCGCTATTAGGTAGCACCTTAAAATAACCCACTAGGTATCCCGTTAGCATGATGCTAAAGAGTGGCAGAACGACAGTCACTATTACGTTATTCAATGGGTAGTTATTCCAACGGTTTTAGTCAGGGGGCTTGAAAATCAAGCCTGATGACCGTTAGCTTAATAGAAATAGATGCCATTGCGAAGTAATAGGTGGAAGTCGATAGTGAAGAATTATTTAAAAGGAAAAGACAAGCGTCTCGTATAAATCTATGAGTGTGATCAATCGTCAGGCGAGCTGGCCGTAAGCCTGTTTTCCATGTAGTCATTTTGGCTGAATAAAGAAAACAGTTGAAGTGTAACCTGCAGCCTAGTGGTTACCCTGGGTTTTTTTAAAATTATCATTATGATCATTTCGAAGATTATTTTTCAAGACTTTTCCCATGGTATTTCTGGGGAGTTCATCGACAAAAAATATATTTTTAGGTTGTTTATAGGCCGCTATTTTTTCTTTCAGAATTGCTTTCAAGTTGCTCTCATTGAGACTCTTACCCGCCTCTAAAACAACAATTGCCAATACCCCCTCACCGAAGTCAGGGTGTGGCACGCCAATAATTGCAGACTCATAAACACCCTCAATATCATCAAGGATTAGCTCTATTTCTTTTGGGTAAACATTGAAACCGCCTGAAATGATCAGGTCTTTTGAGCGGCCAACAATGGATAAATAATTTTTTTCATCTATCACGCCGATATCACCTGTAATAAAGAACCCATCGTCACGGAATTCTTCTTTGGTTTTTTCAGGCATTTGCCAATAGCCTTTAAATACATTCGGACCACGGACTTCGACGGATCCAATTTCGCCTTGAGCGAGTTCTTTTCCGGTATCTTGATTTGCCACCCGAACTTCAACACCTGGAAGGGGCATGCCCACTGTGCCTGCTCGGCGTTCACCATCATAAGGGTTTGACGTGTTCATGTTGGTTTCTGTCATACCGTAGCGTTCTAAAATGGCTGTGCCCGTTACTGCTTGCCATTGCTTATGGGTCTCAGCTAAAAGCGGAGCAGAACCAGAAATAAACAATCTCATATTAGCAACCGTGTCTCGAGACAGATTGGCCGTTTCTAATAATCTGACATAAAAGGTGGGAACACCCATTAAAACGGTGGCCTTTTTCATCAGTGATAAGATAATGTCGCTATCAAAACGGGGCATAAATATCATTGAAGATCCTGCACACAGGGTTGTGTTCGTTGCGACAAATAATCCATGGGTATGAAATATCGGTAGCGCGTGAATCAATACATCACGCTCGCTAAAATACCAACAGTCTTTCAGTGACTGGGCATTTGATGCGAGGTTGGCATGGCTCAGCATGGCACCCTTAGAGCGACCCGTTGTTCCCGACGTATACAAAAATGCGGCTAGGTCATCTTTATTTCGTGCGACGGCACTAAAATTTTCATTATTAGCGGGCAATGTGTCGATCAGTGTGCCTGTCCCATCGGCGGAAAGAGTCAACACCCTAGCAACCCCTGAATTGTTAGCCAGTGGTTGTAAAACAGATAATTTTGTTGGGTCACAAACAAATATTCGCGGTTTAGCGTCCGTCAGAAAATATTCAAGTTCTGAAGGTGTATAGGCAATATTGAGGGGTAGGAAAATACCACCTGCTAACACGGTCCCTAAGTATAATTGTATTGACTCGATCGATTTTTCTACTTGGGCAGCGACACAGTCTCCAGGCTGTAAACCTGCAATGAGTAGAGTGCTGGCATTTTTTTCTGCGGCATCAAACATCTCTCCGTAGGATAGCGTTGTGCCATCGAGCATTTCTGCATACAGCGCGTCATCACGATCAACTGAAGCCGCCCTTAAATGATTAGCAAGGTAATTAGAGTCGTACATTATTCATATCCCTATTAATTATTATTTTAGAAGCTTGTTTATTGAATCTGAACAAATCACTTTTTTATGATTAGCAAAGGCTTCGTGGTTGGGTTCAATTGAGCTGAGGTTGTATAGGTAGTTAACCATAATACCCCAGGAACTTTTTAGTCTAATTTCACTGCTATCAGCTTCACAATTAATTTGCTCAAGACAGGCGCCATTACCCAAGTGAAAACGAGCGACATAATCAAATGGGCTGCCATTAGCTTTCTTGGCTTTAAGCAGATACCACGCCGTTAATTTTTTAAGGTTTGAGTGATCGATACCGATTGCATCCTTTGACTGATTCAGCAACTGGATTGTTTGGTGCAGCGCTTTTGGAATTTCGTCGAGTTTGTTTTGATCAACTTGCTGTTGGACCCAATGTCGCATTTCTGGCAAAGGTGACAGCGTGACGAATTGACTGAGTTTGGGGAATTCATGGCGCAATTCTTCAACGGCCTGTTTGATCAAAAAGTTGCCAAAAGAAATACCTTGAAGCCCTTTTTGACAATTAGAGATTGAATAAAATACGGCTGTGTTGGCTTCCGATGGATTGAGTTGTTGGCGATTGTTAGCAAGGATAGGCGCGATCGCAGTCGGAATTTCGCCAGTAATAGCAACCTCAACAAATATCAGAGGCTCGGCAATCAGTGCGGGGTGAAAAAAACCATAAAGACGTCTATCTTCTGCGGCTACTCGCAAGCGTAATTCATCCCAACCATTAATTTCATGTATCGCTTCATAACTAATGATTTTTTCAAGGATAAGCGCGGGTGTATTGCTCCAGTTGATTAGCTTTAATTCTAGGAAGCCCCGATTAAACCAAGAGTTAAAAAGATGTCGGAAATCATTATCAATCTGTTTTAGCTCAGTTGCTTTTTCCATCGCAGACAAAAGGTCAGCGCGCATTGATACTAAATCCTGCGTTCCACCAGGTGCTCGGTTGAGTCTTCTAATTAATTCTTGGCCTCTGGGTTCACTGGCAATGTGGATGTCGCGGACGAATTTTTGACTGTGACTTTGGGCGCTAATATCATCAGGATAACTATTAGTAGCAGCTTTAGAATGTTTTTTCCATGCATCAATTATGGCGGATAAATTGGCTTCATTAACCCCAAATTGTTCCATCATATCTTGAAAGAAAATGCTTTTATCTTCTGTATTTAATCTATTATAACGATCTAATATTTCACGACCTAGGGCCAGACTAGTGGCTTCGCCTTGCCTGGATAATAATGTCTCACAACGTTCAATTAGGCTCGCCTGCCGATCCTCCACAGGCATAAGAGATCGCCCAATATCGCTAACACGAGAAAGTAAATCATTTAATATATAGGCCGCTCTCATCAAAATCCTCCAATCGTCAGTTTTGATAGTCAGTTATTAGCTACTGGAAACAGCAATAAAATTACAGTATAAAAATAATATGATTATTCACTTTTATGTATCAAGGAAAAATCATCTTTCTGTAAGGAGAAACCCACCACCTGGCGCAACAGGCTTAAGTTTCAATGTGTTTAAGATTTCATACGTGGTTGCAACCGCTGCTGAAATAGTTGGAATACCGGAGGCCTTCTCTATTTTTTCAATAGAAGGTAACGATGGCATTTGAACACAGGCAGATGCAATAATGGCATCGACACCGGTCACATCAAGCTTCTTCCAAAGTTCGGCGGGTGCATTAGGGTCCTGAGCCGCCACTTCGAGGTTGTCTGGAATTTCAAGTGCGATAAAATCTCTAACTTCAATACCCTCACTTTCAATGTAATCCACAACCATCTTAGTGAGTGGTTTCATATACGGGCATATAATCGAGACTCTTTTAGCACCCATGGCATGTAACGAATTAATCAAAGCGCCTGCCGAGCTTACTGTAGGCGTTGGCCTGCCATTGGCAATGCTAGCGTCGTAAAGCCTCTGTTGAGACACATTATGATAACCAACGCCACGACTCATAATAGCGACTAGGCAAGCATAGGCTTGCACCTCAACGGCAGCATCTGATAATTCAGCAGCACAGCGTAAACTATCATCATCCATCCGTTCTAATTCTTCTTTAGAAACGTTTTTCATGCGCATTCTAGATGAATGAAACGTAAACCGATCAGGTAGTATATTTTGACGAGCCTGCAATAAGGCTGGAATTTCCGTTTCCATAGTCACATTTGAGCTTGGCACAATAAGCCCGATGCGACGGTACGAATTTTGTGAATTCATAAAAGTTAAATCCAAATTAAAACGTTTAGGGATGCCCTGATTAATTCAGGGCCTCCTAGGTTATAAGGACGTTCCCATGAGCATATCGGGCAGCCAGGTTGCCAAGCTTGGCATTAGGCAGAGTAATAAAATAGCGACCACCATGCAGGCAACAAAGGGTAAAGATCCAAGCAAAATAGATTTCAATGGTATCTGCGGCGCTATGCCATTAATGACATAGAGGTTTAATCCGACAGGGGGTGAAATCAAACCGATTTCCATATTGATTGTCAGCACCACAGCAAACCAGATAGGGTCAAAACCTGCGTTAATAATAATAGGCAATAAAATTGGAGACGCCATTAAAATGACCGCTACCGGTGGCAGAAAGAATCCTGCAAACAAAAGAAAAATGTTGATAACGATCATCAAGTACCAGCGGTTGATGTCGAGAGTGCCAATCCATTCTGCGATTGATTGGGTAATAGAGAGACTGGATAGCATGTACGAGAATACGCCAGCTGCAGCGATGATAAACAAAATCATCACGCTCTCTTTCGTACTATCTCGTAGCACTAGCCATAAATCTTTAGGACTGGTGAGACGATAAATAACAATCGCGATGACAAGACAAAGCAAGGCCCCGACCGCCGCAGTTTCGGAGGGTGTCGCAATACCACCATACATGGAATAAAGTACGCCGATAATAATTGCGATGAACGGTAAGACGCGAGGCAAAATTTCAAACTTTTCGCGCCAACTATATACGGTCTTAACCATTAGGGCCTGATTGCCAGAACGCCAAGTCGCATAGATTGACCAGGCCATAAATAGGGCCACTAGCATTATACCGGGAATTACACCGGCTAAAAATAAGCGGCCAATAGATGTTTCAGTCGCAATACCATAAACAATCATAGTAATGGATGGTGGGATCAAAATACCCAAGGTGCCTCCTGCGGCAATAGAGCCTGCTGCAATTCCTTCAGGGTAGCCACGTTTGAGCATTTCGGGAATGCCCATTTTACCGATAGCCGCACAAGTCGCAGGGCTAGAACCTGACATGGCAGCAAACATAGCGCAGGCTCCCAGGTTGGAAATAACCAAGCCACCCGGTACGCGAGTTAACCAGCGTTCTAGTGCTTCATAAAGGTCAGCCCCCGCTCTGGTGGATGAAATTGAGGCGCCCATGATGATAAACATGGGGATTGATAACAGAGCAAAACTATCAAGCTTACCAAAGAATATTTCAGGCATTAATGCTAAAGACGGGGCGCCATCAAATATTAAAATAAATAAGCCAGAGACAACCAATAAACCAACACCAACCGATATGCCAGAAAACAGTATTAAAATGGTCGTGATGCCAACCAAGGCACCTAATAAAAGTGGATCCATTACTTTTCTCCTAGGCCAAAAGGGGCTTCGATTTTTAATATAATGGCGACTAAATCAGCCAGTAGCTGCAATATGAGCAATCCAAAACCTATGGGTAAAGAGGAATAAACAATCCATAAAGACGGGGCCCAAACACTATCTGAGGTCCATCCACTAGTAAATGCTAAGTGCCAAAACTCGAAGCTAAACCACAACATGATTGCAATTGTGATGATAGAAATCGAGTAGGTGAATATGGCTAAGAAATATCGCCCAACGGCAGGCAGCATAAGAGGAATCAAATTGACATTAACATGGCCTCGCAATTGCTGGACAAATGGCAATCCAATCAGCGTGGCAGCGACAATTAAAAATACCACCGCTTCTGTTTGCCACACAGTGGAACCATTAAGAACAAAGCGAACAAAAATCATTTGGCATGTAATGGCAATTGCCATTAGAGTCATCCCAGCCGAGCACCAGCCAGACAAGGTCGACAGAAAAGAAACTACTTTAAAAAAAAAGTACTTTTGTTTTTTATCGATAGGAGGATTGATGTGTAAATCAGCGCTCATGTCATTACCTACTTTATTCTTTAAGCCAGTTTTAAAGGCCTTTCTTTGCAATCGTTAAGGCAAAGAAAGGCCAGTTACTTTTTACTACTTAACAGACAGGGCCATATCAAGTAATTTTTGACCACCTTCTACAGAGTTTACAAATTCTTTGTAAGATGTTTCTTCTGCAATAGCACGCCATGCATCAAAATCAGTTTGAGTCATTTCTGCAATTTCAACACCAGCTTCACGAAAGATTTCTGTTGATTTAGCATCTTGTGTTTTAGCTTCTTCTAAGTAAAACGCTTCGGCTTTTTTGGCAGCCGCTAGTAATGCTGCTTGTTGCTCTGCATTTAAATCGTCAAATTTATCCTTACTCATGATGAGTGGCTGGTATAAGAACCACAAAGCTATATTTTTAGACGCAGGGGTATAACACTTTACTTGCTCATATATACGGTAGGATACGAAAGATGATGATGAAGTATTAGCCGCATTTAGAACGCCAGTTTGCATGGCACTATAGATATCGGCTGAGCTCATAGAGGTAATTGAAGCACCGGCGCCTATCAACATTTGTTCAAAAGATTTTCCTGCAGCCCGTATTTGCAAACCTTTAACATCATCAGGTTTAACAATACATTTGTCTTTACCGACAAAACCACCCGCAAGATAACCGTGCACCAAAACCATGACGTTATCTTCTGCCATTTTTTCCTGTAACGCATCCATGAATGGTGATTGAGTCAGTCTCGCTGCATGATCATGGTTTTTTACCAAGCCCGGCATTAGAGTCAAGCTAACTGCTGGTTGCTGTCCTGCAGCGTAGCTCAATGGAAAAACTGACATATCTAATAAATTACGGCTAATAAAGTTATATTGCTCCTTCGGTTTAACCAATGACTTTGAAGGAAATATTTTAATATTAAGATCGACACCTGCAGCTGCTACTTCATCTGCAACTATTTGTGCCACCTTGTGGCGCACATCTTTTGTTGACCATTGATGTGACAGTTTGAGCTCAGTGGCATTAGCCGCTGACCCCGATAAGATTAATATTGCACCGAATGTCACTTTTTTAATTGTACTTAACTGAAACATTGCTATTTCTCCCCATTTAGTTGAGCGTGGATAGTATAGTCTGACGTATACATATACAACCTATAAAAATACATATAGGATTGGACTGAAGACATTGTATGATTAAATAATATTTTTATACTCAAATGAATGGAACAATTCATGACACGCGCTGCCGATAAACTAATATCACAAATCACCCAAGAAATTTCTTCGGGGTTGTTACGGCCGGGTGATCAGCTCGAAGAAGCCGCTTTAGCAGAAAAGTTTAATGTATCACGAACACCTATTCGAGAAGCCATTAGAGCAATGGTTGGGCTGGGTCTACTTGAAACCAAACCAAGAAAAGGCGCAATTGTTCGAGTCTTAACATCCAAAGAGTTGCTTGATTTATTCGAAGTGGTGGCTGGTTTAGAAGGCATGGCTTGTCGGTTAGCCGCAGCAGGTCTCACCGAGGGGCATGCGGAAGCGATTCAGAAGGCGTTGGGTAATTGCAGTGCAGTGGCTGGAACCGCTGATAAAGTTCAATACAGTCTTGCCAACCTAGAATTTCATGCGGCGATTCATGCAGCGACAGATAACCACTGGCTAATAGAGCAGCTCCAGCATATTGGGATACACATCAATCCCTATCGTTCTTTACCTTATGACCTTCGTGGGCGCCTTACAAAGTCAACAGAAGAGCACGCTGCTATTTGTGAGGCAATTCTGTCTGGTGAAGGCGACATTGCGAGCGAGTTAATGCGCAACCACATCATGCTGCAGGGAAAACGCCTACCGTTTGTGCTCAAACTTTTGGCACAGTAATTTTTTATAGGTTACCAAATAGCTAGGCCATTAAAGCTAGTATTATGCCTACCACTAAAATTTCAGTTAGATTTTAGCCAATGGGCTTTAACTCAGTCCCATTAATTCGGGTAACCATAAAACAATGCCTGGCATGGCTACCAGTGCGGCGATGGTTATCGCATCGGCGATGAAAAACGGCATGACGCCTCGGAAAACATCCTGGACACTACATTCGGGTCTTACCCCTGCAACGACAAAACAGTTGAGGCCAATGGGGGGTGTGATTAGACAAAACTCGGCCATTTTAACGACGATAATACCAAACCAGATCGAACAACCGACACTGGATACACCAAATGCGGAGTCGGCTGCCGTTACTGCATCACCACCATTAAGTGCGATGACGGCGGGATAAACCACTGGCAATGTAAGTAGCAACATGCCGATGGCATCCATAAACATACCGAGTACGGCATAGGCTAGTAGTATGAATACTAGGGTCATCATCGGGCTTTGGTCGAGGTTGGTAATCCAGTCAGAAAAAGCAGAGGGTAGATCGGCAAAGCCAAGGAAGCGAACATAGAGCAGTACGCCCCAGATAATGGTAAATATCATCACGGTTAATTTCGCCGTTTCCATTAACGCGCCTTTCAATTCATTCCAGCGCATGCCTTTTTTCAATGCTATGCATAATATGACAAAGGCTCCGAGTGAGCCGGCTTCGGTGGGTGTGCCAACACCACCATAAATACAAACGACGATGATGCCGATAACAAAGAAAATAGGAAAAGCAGCAGGTAGAGACTCAAAGCGTTGAACCCAGCTATAACCGGTGACAGGTGGTCCGAAATTTTTTCTGGTTTTAGCCATTAAAATTATCATGGCAGCATAGACCAGGGCAGAGAATGCACCTGGTAAGAAACCGGCCATGAGTAGCGCGCCAACATCCTGCTCGACGATAATGGCGTAAATAACCAGAATCGCAGAAGGCGGAATGAGTGAGGCCAGGGTGCCGCTTGCTGCTACTACACCTGCGGCAAATCGTTTGTCGTATCCAAGCTTTAACATTTCGGGAATGGCGATACGGGCAAACACCGCTGATGTCGCGACCGATGCACCGGATACGGCAGCAAAGCCTGCTGCTGATAATACGGTGGCAACACCCATGCCGCCCGGTAACCAGCCAACCCACCGCTTGGCTGCTTCAAACAGGGCTCGAGTCAGTCCGGCGTGATAAGCCAGAAAGCCAATCAATATAAAAGTTGGGATTAATGAGAGGGATAGGGTCGATACCTTTGAATGGGGAATTGTGCCAGCCATTTTTATTGCGACTAATACGCCTCTATCGAATCCCATTTTCGCTGAGAAAATCCACACTAGACCGATGAAGCCAGCCATCGCTGCGGCAAAGGCAACTCGGACACCAATAAGGACCAGCACCAGCATTATTCCAGTGACCCATAGACCAATTGAAATTGAGTCCATTTGCCCCAGTGTTTCGAAAAAGCTCACTTTTCTTCTCCTGTTTGGCCATTTCCCATGAGAGATTCAGCTTCTGCAGCGGCTGTGGCTGCAGCATCTTCTATTAATGGCACGGCTACTGGGTTATCGCCACCTTCTTTCACAGCGCGACAATAGGCCCATATTTGTAAAATCAAGCGTAGTGCCAGAATGCTGAGTGCAACAGGGACGACGAGTTTAGATGGCCAGATTGGCAGATTGATATCCATCGAAGAATCGCCAATTTGATAAGCCCGAAGAAAATGTAGAAAAGAGCCATAAATGAGCACCAGAGTGACGCTCAACATTAAAATGACGGATATCAATTCGGTCACCCATAACGGCCGACCCTGAATTTTTCCTACCAGCATATCCATTCGAATATGGCCACCTTGACGTTGTGTGAAGGCAATACCCAGAAAAGCAAAAAAAGCCATAGACTGTTCAACCCAATCGATATAGCCAGAGACGGGGGTCGAAAAAATCCAGCGCCCAAGTACATTTGCTGTGGCAAGGAATACGAGTAAAAAAATCACGATGCCCCCCGCCAAAGTCAGCACAGTTTCGAACTTGAGGAATAATCTGTCGATTTTACTCAGATAGCTATCGTCCTCTAGCACTCTATTGGAACTCGACATGAAATAACTCCAGACAGGAAAGCACTACCGCAGGTAATGCCTTTAAATTAATAGCAGTCAGTCGCTAATAGGTTGTCATTGTGGCGAATGCCGCAATCCATTGTAATATTACTATTGGCTTTTAAATGGATACCGGCCGACGCCAGCATGACGCAATTAGTTAATTTAACTGTTGCTACCGCAGAAAAAACCCTGTGGTAGCAACAGTTTTAAAGTTTTTTATTCTACTGCTTTACTGGTTAAATAAATTTTCAGTGAAGTCATAAAGCGCTTTTGAGTCAAATTGATCCGCGTATTTTTTGACCCAAGCGTCACGAACTGATGTTGCCAATTTATCTAACTCAGCTGTTTGAGCCGGTGAAAAAGTGACACTCACTAAACCAGCGTCCGCAATTGCTTGCTCATACTTCTTGGTTGCGTTGTTGTTGTAGTTGTCGACATAAAATTCAATCGCTTCATCTACTGAACCTAGTAATGCCTGACGATTTGAATCACTTAATGCATTCAAGGCATCAGTATTGACCACTACTGGGCAGTTGGCAGAACCAAGATTCAAATTAGTTGAAGCCCATTTTCCGACTTTGAACGTTTTGGTTGCAACGTGTGCATGCGGTGCAAATGTAGCTGCATCGATAACACCTGAGTCCATTGATTGACGAACTTCTGAGAAGGGTACACCTGTTTTAACGGCACCTAATTTACCCAAAACACCCATGATACCACCTGGGCCTCGGACTCTCAGACCATTGAACTCCGATAGTTCGGTCATTGGCTCTGATTTACTGACAATGTTATATTGTGGCATGGGTGTTGGCATTAAGATGGTTGCATTCCAGCGTGCAAGGTCTTTTATTACGATTGGGTTCTGATAAACCTTGGTATAAATTTCGGCTGAACGAGCGAGCGATACATCTTTTGCAAACGGTAGCTCTGTGACCGTGATGGTTGGGTTTTTATCGCTGTGATAAAACGAACAAAATTGAGCCATTTCGAAAGCACCAAATGAAATACCGTCAAGATTCTCTTTTGATTTAGACAGTCCACCATAAGAAATGTTGAGCTTGAATTCACCATTAGTTTTACTACTTACTAGCGCTGCTAGTTTTTCTACATTTTCAGTGAAGGCGCGTTGTTTACCCCAAAGTGAGACATTCCATTCGGTTGCTGCTTGTACTTGTGTTGCCAGTAGGGTGGCACCGATAGCTGATGTTAAGATTATATTTTTGATTTTCATAAATACTCCAGTGGTTAATCTATAGTAGGGATTCTAAAATCTATTGCTGTAATCGCTTAATACAATATCATTACTAATACAACTAACGTGCCAGATTGTTGAAAGTGATGTTTGATAGTAGGTTAAAGGAATGCTCGAACGACTAGGCTGAAGCGATGAGACATATCATTCTTATTAATCGGTATTAATAAGACAATTTATTCCTATTATTCGATTGGCCTAGGTTTATTAATCAGAATTTCGGTTAGTTAATTTACTTCTTATAGTCAGCAGTGATAATTTGAAACCGAGTTGTCTTTTGGTTGAAGGTACGCCGCTCGAGTTTAAGATCTTCAAGAACCGCCGATACTCTGCCGTTATGCTGGCTTAGCTTGCTTCTTATGAGGTTTTCTTCATAGGCGTCTACTTGCTGCTTGAGTGACATTTCGACATCTTCGATTAGGCCATTACCTGCCACCAGTGCATGGTCAATATCCTTGCAGCCGTTGATAACAAAGCGCGTTGCGACATTGATTAGCTCTCTAATATTACCAGGCCAGTCATAGCCTAATAAGACTTGCTCTGTGGCATGGGATAAAGGGCTGTATGTGACTGTAAAGCTTTCACAGTTTTTGCGAACAAAATATTCAAATAGAATCAGAATGTCTTCTTTGCGTTGGCGCAAAGGTGGAATATTACATTCTCCGACTTGGAGTCTAAAATATAAATCTTGACGGAAACTAGCATGGTTTCGTAAGTCTTCTTTGCTTGCGGAGATAATACGAAAATCGGTGTGTATTTCTCTGTTGCTGCCAAGAGGTGTAATGACACCATCCTGTAACACACGCAGCAACTTTGCTTGAATAGAAGGCTGCAGGCTTTCAATTTCATCGAGAAATAAGCTGCCGCCAGTGGCAAATTCTAGTTTGCCAACGCGGGAACTAGAGGCATCGGTAAAGGCCCCTTTTATGTACCCGAATAGCTCAGCCTCTGCCAGATGGTCTGGTATTGCAGCGCAGTTAAGTGTGACGAATGGTCCTTGGCTGCGGTCACTATAATCATGCAAGCAGCGCGCAACTAACTCTTTACCTGTGCCAGTCTCGCCATAAATTAATACAGGAATATCCATGGGTGCGAACTTAAGCAGATTCTGTTTGAGCTGCTTAATCATTGAGCAATGGCCGATAATACGGTGATCAATCAACTGGTGTTCTTCTAGTTTTTGTTTTGTGTGTAAAAGCGATAAGCTCAGAAAACGTTTGTCAACCGCACGTTGAATACTCTTGAGCAGTCGATCGGTATCAACGGGCTTCTCGATAAAGTCATAGACACCATATTTCATCGCTTCAACGGCAATAGTGATGTCACCATAACCCGTCATGAGGATGACGGGTATATTGGCATCGAGTGCGTTGACTTGTTTTGAAAACTCTAGTCCATCTCCGCCAGGCATTCGGAGGTCGGTAATGATGACTACGGGTGATTGTGCGTTCAATGTTGCAAGCGCTGGCTTAGGTGAGTCAAATTCTTGAATATGTTGGTATTGAGTCGATAGTAGATCGACCATGTTTTCGCGTACGTCTTTATCGTCATCGATGACGATAATAGTGATTGATTGTTGGTTGATGTCTGATAGTTGAGTCATGTTTTATTGGCCAATCTAATACTTGTTTAAGCTAGTCTTTGTCGAGTGGCAGGGTGATTGTGAACCGGGCGCCTTGTGGGCGATTTTCGGCCACAATAGAGCCATGATATTCCTGAATTATTTCATAACAAATAGACAATCCAAGACCAAGCCCTTTACCGATGTCTTTAGTGGTGAAGTAAGGGTCAAATAACTGCCCCATGACCCGCGAATTAATGCCATCACCCTGATCTTCAATTGTGATGATAGCGTTATTATACGAAGATACCATGGCAATAGTAATAATGGGTTGCTCACACTGTTGCATGGCATCGATCGCGTTCTGAATGATATTGGTTAAAACAAGATCAAGTTTAAGTGGATTTATTTTTACCGTTACTAAAGACGGCAGGTTTTCTAAGTTAATACTAACCCTTGTTTCTTTGAGTTTGTCCTGATAAAGGTTGATTGATTGTCTTATCAACAATGCCAGATCCTGACGCTGGATATTCTCACCATCTTCGTATGAAAAATACTTTAATAGTTTAATTACATTGTTCATTTTTTCACTGAGAGGCGCCAAACGAGAAATGGAACGGACAGCGCCTGTCCAGTCATCTTTCTTAACTTTTAACTGGGCGGCTGTGATAGAGCTGTTCATAGCTGAAAGGGGCTGGCTAAGTTCATGTACTACCGTGGCGGCCATCTGTCCCAACGCGGCGGCTTTACTTTGTTGAACCATTACGGCTTGTGCGTCGCGTAATGCCTGAGTTCTATGTTCAACCTGTTCTTCTAGTGATTCGTTGAGCTTGATAACCGCTTGCTCCGCTTTCTTTCGTTTTTCAATGTTGATCAATGTTACTAATAGACGGGTATCACTTTCTATATTGGTTTGGCTGATGGCAAACATGACGGGTGTCGACTTTTGGTTTTGACTCAAAACGTTAGTTTCGTGGAAGGGAGCCATGATATCACTATGCTGCAAAAGATAACTTTCAAACGGGGCAATCATTCGCATATCCAACACTGATTGAATCGGAACGGATTGTTGATATTCAGTCAATACATCTAGCTGCAGCAGGTCTCTAGCGACATCGTTCAAAAACAGTATGTCGCCCTGTTGATTTATGGAGACAACCCCTATCTGAATTTTATCGATAATGGTTTTTAGTTCGCTACTGTGTCTGAGCTCATCATCAGCGGCTTGCATTCGAGAAACAAGTTTCGACTGTCGCTCTCGATAGTATAAATACCCGAGACATAGTGCACCAAAAAAAATAATAAAGAATATGACGGCATTTTGAGTAAATCGGCTGTTTTTTTCTAGGTAGTATAAGTTCCAATGGGTGTCTGCTATAGGAAATGAATTAACCAGATAGGCTTCATCATCAATTATCCAGAAAGACAACGACAGATTGACGTAGCGAGCGAGCTCATAGGTTTTCTGGAATAGGCTAGATATTCTAGTTTTACCAAACTGTTGTTGTTTGAGCATTGAAGTCTGAACTTGCTCAGACAGTTGACCCACACTTTTATATCGCCATTGCTCCTTTCCGCTTAAAATCACTACATTGTTTTGCGATGTGATCAATATGTTCTGCCCTGCATCACGCCAGTTGTCCTCCCACTCACGTAAGTCCAGCTTCACAACAATGACACCAATAACGTCGCCATTGATTTTCAACACGGGCTCAGAAATGAAGAAGCCGGGTATGCCAGTCGTAGCGCCGATGGCGTAATAGAATTGTTGGGTCCTTTTTTCAATGGCATCTTTGAAGTAGGGCCTAAACGAATAGTTTTGATGTAGGAAACTACCGCTTTGATCAAAGTTGCTTGCTGCAAGCACTTTGCCCACTTGATTCATTAGGTAAACTGCACTGGCGCCTGAACGATGAGCCACAAATTGAAGCTGTCGATTTAAATTGTCCTGATCACTATTCTGATGCTTATTTTGGTTGTTCAGTGCATTTTTAACATTATCATCACTGGCCAACAAGGCGGGCAAATATTCATACTGGCTGATGGAGGCTTTGAAAGATTGCTGAAAAAAACGAGTGTTTGAGGGTTGCTCAAGATTCCATGAGTTGAGCTGAAAAAAGTAGAAAGCAACACTGACAATCAATGAAAATAGGCACAAAAATAAGGGTGTCGCTATTAAGTTTGACTTCATAAGCTTTTGACGTTGGGCGAAAAGAGTTTATCCAAAATAGCCTTTATCTTGCACTATTAGAGTGCGTTTTCCCATAACTGCTGTTTTGTTGCCTACTCATTATACTAACGACAAAATGGCCTGAAAAGCAATTAAAGTTAGTCTGTAGGATTATATATTAGCATTGTATATCAATCGTAATAATGGCAATAACCTATTGATTATAATACATTAAAAATAATTCAGTATCTCATCTAAACGTCTCCTTTGGGTGAAAAATATTCAGATCTTTATCACCTAATATTGTCTTTTAAATCACAAAGGTCAGGGTTTGGGAGGAATAATAATTGAGAAGAAAATTTCAGCTGTGTAGCCTAACCAATTATTACCCACTAGAGGAGAGAGTTGTGAAGATTATTGCTGCTATTATCAAGCCATTCAAGCTCGATGATGTTCGGATGGCATTGACCAACATTGGTATCAATGGCCTAACCGTCTACGAGGTGAAAGGTTTTGGTCGCCAGAAAGGGCACACTGAATTGTATCGAGGTGCCGAATATGTTGTTGATTATATTCCCAAAATGAAAATAGAAATTGCAGTTGAAGACGATCAAGTTGATACCGTCGTCGACGCAATTATAGAAACATCTAGAACTGGAAAAATTGGGGACGGGAAAATTTTCGTCACAAATCTAGAACAAGTTATTCGAATTCGTACCGGTGAAACCGGCGCGACAGCACTTTAGGAGCGATCATGGAAAATCAAATATTTCATTTACAGTACGCAATAGACACGTTTTATTTCCTCATCTGCGGTGCATTAGTGATGTGGATGGCAGCAGGATTCGCCATGTTAGAAGCAGGGCTTGTACGGTCCAAAAATACCACTGAAATTCTCACTAAGAACGTTGTGCTGTATGCCGTAGCCTGCACCATGTATATGGTTATCGGCTATGACATTATGTATGACGGTGGAATATTCCTTTCTGGCTTGTCAGGCGGCGATACCTTGGTTGCCGATGCACTCGCTGCATCAGTTGAAAATGGATTCGAAGGTGATTCTGTTTATTCAGCACCATCCGACTTTTTCTTTCAGGTAGTGTTTGTTGCCACTGCGATGTCGATTGTGTCGGGTGCAGTAGCTGAAAGAATGAAACTTTGGGCATTCATTGCTTTTGCGGTAGTGATGACCGGTTTTATCTATCCAGTAGAAGGATACTGGACTTGGGGTGGCGGTAGCGTATTTGGCCTGTTTAGTCTGGGTGAT
>JBNMQI010000004.1:0-44333 GCA_051277905.1 Gammaproteobacteria bacterium
GCAGTCATAGCTGAGTCGGCTCAACGCCTTGATAGCAGCCAGATAGCGCTTGTGTCGTTATCCACCACTTTAGCAACCAATGCACTCGTCGAAGGTATGGGATCGTCGGTTGCAGCCATACTCATTGGTTTCAGTGACGATATGGTGAAACGCAGCAAGCTCCACGAAGCCATACCCAGCGCTAAAATTATTCGCATCGCAGGCGGGCATGAATATGACGGCAGTGAAACCTGCGCGCTAGATGAAGCCTCTTTAAAAGAGCAGATACTCGCGTTGAATGATTCTATAGAGGCTTTTTCTGTATCGGCTAACTACTCCATTCGAAACTCCAACCATGAACAACGGGCAAAGCAAATCATTCGGCAGTTAACGGGCTCCCCAGTGACTGCATCAAGTGAATTATCAGATGGCTTAAATGGTCCATTACGAGCCTTGACCGCTACTTTCAATGTGCGCATCGTTTCGCTCATTTTCAACCTAGTTGAGAGCGTAAGAAGTGCCATGCAGGAGCAAAATATTGACGCGCCTTTAATGATTGTTAAAGGTGATGGCTCTATTGCCAGTGCTGATTCAATAGTCGACAAACCCATTGAAACTATACTATCTGGCCCAGCCGCAAGTGTCATTGGTGCCAACTATATTTCAGGCTTAAACAATTTCATCATATCAGACGTGGGTGGCACCACAACCGATGTCGCAATCGTTCGTAATGGCTGGCCCACGTTAAACGAAAAAGGAGCAATGGCGGGTGGCTACCGGACTCTAGTTCGAGCGATTGATATGCAAACTATTGGTCTCGGTGGCGATAGTGAAGTCGACATCAACTTCAAGGGTATTGTCAGTTTAAAAGCCAACCGAGTCGTACCACTGTCACTTGTTTGCACACGTTTCCCTCAGGTTATCAGTCAACTTAAGACTAGCCTAGGCGAAGGCATGGGACTCGCAGCAGCGATACGTTTTATCTTTTTAGCGGAAGGAATCGATCAAAAAAACCTGCCTTCAAGTTTGTCTTCAGAAGATACCGAACTCATTTACCGCATAGGTGACGAACCAAAATTATACGACAAAATGGCTGCTCGCGCCGCTGACAGGTCACGTCTCGCCCGCTTGCTGGCTCGTGGTATTGTTCAGGTTTCAGGCTTGACGCCAAGCGATGCTGCTCATGCACTTGGATTGCAATCACAATGGTCTACCGAAGCTGCAGGTTTGGCCTGCCTAATGCTAGGCAGGTCTTTCGGACTTATTTCATGGAAAGACGATAACTTAGAATCTGAGATACAACAATTTGCTCGTCGCATATTCGACACCATGGTCGCCAAGAGTAGTTACCTGATTATCAATCAACTTAGTGGCTTTGATTTCACTATGGATAACCCACTCGTTCAGGCGGTGATCAATGGTGAAAACCAATTAAATGATCTGTCGATTCAGTTCACATCTAGCATTCCAATTGTTGCCGTAGGTGGTCCAGCTCAAGTATTTTATGCGGATGTTGGCAAGCGACTCAATAGTGATTGCATGGTACCCAACAATGCCGAAGTCGCAAATGCAATTGGCGCCGCCATTGGCCAAATAAAAATCCGCACGGTAATTGAGATCACCACCACAGAATCGGGTGGCTATCATTTGCATCACACCGACAAACCGATATTTTTTAGTGCGTCGAACGATGCGCTTGAACAAGCCCGAACGCTGGCAAGCGCTTACGTAACAGAAAAAGCCAAACTGATGGGGGGTGGATCAGTTGAGGTAGACATTCAGGTCAAACGAGTTGACCTGCCGAATATGGACTTAGACCGTAGCTTAATAGCAGCTACGGTGGTGGCTGAATGTCTGAGTAGAGCTCAAATTTAAACGGAACCTATGACAACTGAACTGTCCAATAGCGTCAGTTTATTTCATTATGATGCAGGCTTGATCTTATTGATTAATACAAAAACTAACATTCTACGGAAAACCTATGAAATCTATGAAACATAATTATGACTATGATGTCATCGCCATCGGTGCCGGCAGTGGTGGACTTTCAGTAGTGGAAAGAGCCGTTAGTTATGGCCAAAAATGTGCCGTCGTCGAACGCGGTAAAGTGGGTGGCACCTGTGTAAATGTTGGTTGTGTACCGAAAAAAATTATGTGGTTTGGTGCCAACCTGGCCCATTCAATTGAAGATGCCAAAAGCTACGGTTTTGATGTCAGCAATAATGGATTCGACTGGGGCAAACTGGTCAAAAAACGTGAGGCCTACATCGATGGTATTAATCACTGGTATCACGGTTATCTTAAAGACCTAGGGATTGATGAACTCACAGGTAATGCGCGTTTTATTGATCCTCACACACTTGAAGTAGACGGCCAGCAATATAGTGCAAATCATATTGTTATTTCGACTGGCACCACGCCGACTCTGCCCAACATTCCTGGTGTAGAACATGCCATTACATCTGATGGTTTTTTTGCTATGGACAGTCTGCCAAAGCAAGTCGCTATCGTTGGTTCAGGTTATATTGCAGTTGAATTAGCCGGTGTTTTAAATTCTTTGGGCACCGACGTTACAATGTACCTTCGAAAGTCCCATGTCTTGGGTGAATTTGATAGCCTGTTAAAAACGACCTTATTTGACGCGTTGCAAAAGTCTGGCGTTACGCTTAAAACTAATACTCAAATTACTCACATTACTCAAAACAACGGACAGCTTGATGTGAATGACAATCAGGGAGAAAGCCAATCAGGACTTGACCAGGTTCTTTTTGCAGTGGGTCGTAACCCAGACCATGTTGATCTCGATCTAGAGAAATCAGGTGTTGAGGTCGATCAGCTCGGTTATATTCCCTGCGATTTATTTCAAAACACCAATCAAGACCATATCTTTGCACTTGGCGATATTACTGGGCGTGCGCCGTTGACACCGGTCGCTATCGCTGCTGGTCGACGTCTAGCCGATCGCCTTTACGATGGCCAAACCGATAGGCATGTCGATTATCAAAATATTGCTACCGTGGTATTCAGTCATCCGCCAATTGGAACAGTTGGGCTCACTGAAGAAGAAGCTAAAAAGGAACACGGCGATGCAGTGACCATTTATCAAACTGAATTTACCGCTATGTATAACTCAATATCAGATCACTCGGTACCAACCGCAATGAAATTGGTTTGTTTAGGCGAGAGTGAAGTGGTTATAGGTTGCCATGTCATTGGTCCAGGTGTCGACGAAATGTTACAGGGATTTTCTGTTGCAATCAGAATGGGCGCAACCAAGAAGGATTTTGACGACACCATTGCTATTCATCCAACCAGTTCTGAAGAGCTAGTTACAATGCGTTAGAAGAACCCTGCTTTAACAGGCGCTATTTTTAACAGATAGCGCCTGTTTGAGCTTATTCCCTCAGTAATTATCCTCGATAACCAAAGAAACGATTTTTGATAATTTCAGCTGCAACACCCTTCGGCAAACTCTTTTCCCAATCTCCACGTCCATTCGGCAATTGCTTGAGTATATTGCGTGAAAATATTGTTAGTAATTTTTGATCACTACTATCAATTCCAAAAATAAACTTATTGACGACTAGGTGCTCATAAAGAAACTGTAAGTTTTCCGGTAGTGTTACGTTAGTAAAATCGCGTAATTGGTCTGCATGATCGATTTCTGGGTAAACTAACAAGCGCGTATTATCCGGAAAGAGTTTACCAAAACCTTCTAGTATTCCGCCTTCAACGCCTCGATAGCTGCTTTCGTCAAAAATCTCTCGTATATTAATTAGTCCGACTACAATACCAATTTGTAGCTTGGTGAACTGCCTAAAATAAGCACGCAAAGAAAAGTAGCGTGTGTAATCAGATATCATGACGCTATAACCTAGAGAGTTAAGCAAATGCACCCGAGCGAGCAGGTCTGATTCAGACACCATCAGATCGCTTCCTCGTGAATCATTCAGTGAAATTTCTGCTAGTGCTACACTGTTTTCTGACGTGACGCCTTCAATTGCGCTAAACGTTTTCATGCCTTGTTCGATCATATCAACATTTAAACGGGTGACTGGCCGAAACGAACCGCGGATAGTCAAAACATTTTTTTTGTACAGCATTTCAGCCGGAACGATGACAGAACCATCGGGCTTGAACATGATCGCGCGTGTTTTCCAGCTGCGGATTAAGTGCAGATTAATCGAACGATTGTCAATTTCTTCAAAATAAGGGCCATTGAACTCAATAGAATCAATTTCAACCTCACCTAGAGTCATGCCATCAGTCAACGACTCCATGATTTTCTTCGTGTTTTCAATATAATAATAACAAGCGTAGATTAAATTAACGCCAAATAAGCCCAATACAGTTTGTTGACTTTCTGCATTTTCGTCACGCATTCGTATGTGAACGACAACTTCAGACGGCGCTGCACCTGGATACATTTGGATGCGAATACCGCACCAAGCGTGGCATTCGTTATCTGAGTTGTAACTTTTAGCGGCTACGGTTGCACCATAGGCAAAGAATCGAGAGGCATCAGGTCGTGATGTACCGACCCGATTGATCACCAAATCGAACTCTTGTTCGATCATTGATTTGACTCTTGATTTGCTAACATAGCGTCGATCTTCCTGCACGCCATAAATAGCATTAGAAAACGTCATGTCATAGGCAGACATTGTTTTAGCAATCGTACCTGCGGCTGCACCAGCCTTGAAAAATTCGCGAGCCACTTCTTGCCCTGCACCAATTTCAACAATTGTCCCATATTTCGTTTCATCAAGATTAAGACGTAACGCTTTTTCTCGAGTACTTCGGCTGCTAACGGATTTGAACATTTTCCCTCCAGGAATGAATCTGCAAAAGATCAAAATCTAGCGAATTATTCTAATAGTTTTTAAAATGAATAACTTTAAATTTTGCGTCTTTTTTTAAACAACACAGCTAGTCATCTGATCAATTGCACCTGAGGCCTACTATACCAAATAAAACATTATCCCGCTTCTGCCAGGAGACTAGCATTGCCACCAGCGGCAGTCGTATCAATACAAATATGACGTTCAATTTGACATCGGACAGCAAAGTCCTTTTCTGCGCACAGTCCAATTAAGGCACTTTTACGCTTTGCTAACACTTGACGCGTGGCGCGCAAGTCGTTGGTAGTACTCCACAGTACGATGAGATGAAAACCATTTAAAACACCTAGATCTTTTCTATCCAGCACGCCATTAAGACCATCAATATCAGATATTCCAGGCGCAATACAAATGGCGATACAACCATTAGTTTTAGCCAGGCTGGCTTGCTGCAAAGCGGCTTCTTTGGTTGGCCCTAGACAGAGTACGATCCCACGCCCATAAGTAGATAGCCGGTTCGATTCGCCAGTCGGCCCTGGTAAGTCAAGTGTTTCAAGCAGAGCTGGCCTGATTAACCGAACCGCATCAATGCGCGCCTGTAGCTGTTCGATAGGAACAAAATTGGCCTTCACCTCATCCAGTTTAATCATCTCAGGCTGTGTAAACCGTAATACATAGTTTGGACCTCCAGCTTTGGGGCCTGTCCCCGAAAGACCTTCACCACCAAAAGGTTGAGTGCCCACAATAGCGCCTATTTGGTTACGATTGATATAAATATTGCCAACGTTCAAACGCGATGTAACTTGCTCAATCCGACTATCAATTCTTGTGTGCATACCAAAGGTGAGGCCATAACCACTGCTATTGATATCATCTACAATGGAGTCAAGTTCGTTCGCTTTAAATGTAGCAACATGCAGGACAGGTCCAAATATTTCTTTTGCCATATCAAACATTCCTTTCACCTTGATCGCTGCAGGGCCTACGAAGGTGCCTTCAGTTGGTGCCGTTACTTGCTTTAATAACCGACCTTCAGAGCGTGCAGTTTGGATATATTGGTTTATGTCTGATCGAGCGGCTTCGTTAATGACGGG
Source organism: Gammaproteobacteria bacterium (assembly GCA_051277905.1). Lineage (GTDB taxonomy): Bacteria > Pseudomonadota > Gammaproteobacteria. The sequence goes on from JBNMQI010000004.1 coordinate 5,915, forward strand.
ACCTAAATCTGTTGCATATGACCAGGGGTCTCCTACGACTAATTCATCCATCGCACCATACAACATATATAGAAACGATGCGGCTATCTCTTCCTGTAAATACAATAGGCGCAAAGCAGAACAACGCTGACCAGCCGATTGAAATGCAGAGGCAATAATGTCTTTAATAGCCTGCTCAGGTAAGGCGGTACTATCGACAATCAGCGCATTTAATCCACCTGTTTCAGCAATTAATGGTGCCGTTGGATCGATCTGCTCCACCATCGCTTGATTAATGGTCTGTGCCGTTGCTGTCGATCCGGTAAAACAAATCCCTTTAATCCGTGGATCAGAGGTGATTTTTGAACCCACTATCGAACCCGGCCCAGGTAATAGCTGGAGTACCTCAGTGGGAACCCCTGCTTCGTGCATTAGCTTAACGGCAATAAAGGAAATAATTGCGGTCGGCTCGGCTGGCTTAGCAACAACCCCGTTGCCCGCCGCAAGCGCCGCAGAAATTTGTCCCGTAAAAATAGCTAGTGGGAAATTCCAGGGTGATATGCAAGCAATAATACCCCGCGATGGGTCGGACAGTTCCTTCCCACGAGCGGCGTAATAGCGTAAAAAATCAACCGCCTCTCGTAATTCAGCAATGGCATCGAGTGGCGTTTTACCGGCTTCTCGACTCAAAATCGCAAAGAGTTCGCCAAAATTTTCTTCGAATAAATCTGACGCTTTCACCAATATGACTGCTCGCTCTGCTGCTGATGCCTGCCAGCTAGTGGCATGAGTCAGTGCTACTTCAACATCATCCAGAGAGGCCTGAACTACTTCACCCACTTGATCAGAAGCTTGTGCTGGATTAATAACTACAAGAGTCTTCGCCCCAGTCAACTTTTCTGTAATCAGTGGGCCAGCAATTAAAGGACCCACTGACCACTGCCTAGATTTGTGAGAATGACGAGCATTTTCAATCGCAGCTAAGTCATTAGCATCATGTAAATCCCAGCCTTTCGAATTTCGGCGCTCTGCCTGATACAGTTTAAAAGGATGCACAACCGCTAGATTCTCAAAACTGTCGCTCAATTTTGCAAAGGGATCTGACGCTACTTCCGATGGAGGTACATTGCTATCAACAATTTGATTAACGAAAGAGCTGTTCGCACCGTTTTCAAGTAAGCGTCGCACTAGATACGCGAGCAAATCACGATGTGCCCCAACGGGGGCATAAATTCGACATCGAGTTTTTTCCTCAATGAGGACTCTGTCATGTAACGCGTCTCCCATACCGTGTAATCGCTGGAATTCAAATACATCAATATCATCAGCCATCTCAATAATGGCAGCAACAGTATGGGCGTTATGAGTCGCAAACTGAGGATAGATGCGATCTGTTTTCGATAATAAACTTTGTGCACAACAAATGAATGAGACATCAGTTGCTGCCTTCTGCGTGAAGACAGGGAACCCTGATAAACCTTCAACCTGTGAGCGCTTTATTTCTGTATCCCAATAGGCACCTTTGACTAATCGCACCATGATTTTTCTGTCATATTTTTTAGCCAGTGCATACAACCAGTCAATAACGTCAGGGGCTCGTTTACCATAGGCTTGAACAACAACACCAAAGCCATCCCAGCCTGAGAGAGAAGCATCAGATAGAACTGCTTCGATGACATCTAACGATAAGTCTAGTCGATCAGACTCTTCAGCGTCGATATTCAAACCCATACCAGCTACGCTTGCCTGTTTAGCTAAGGTAAGTGTACTGCGGACGAGTTCTGTCATCACACGTTTTGATTGCCCAACTTCATAGCGTGGATGTAAGGCTGATAATTTGATCGAAATACCTGGATTTTGACGAATATCATCCGAGGCACAAAATGGCGTTAGTTCGGTAATGGCGTTTTTATAGGCTGAAAAATATCCTCGCGCATCATTAGCGGTTAAAGCCGCTTCACCGAGCATATCGTAAGAGTAGGTATAACCTCTGTCCTGTCGGTTTTGGCCTCGTCTAACGGCTTCGCCAATAGTCTCACCCAACACAAATTGATGACCCAGTTCCTTCATGGCACGAGCAACAGCGGTGCGGATTACTGGCTCACCCACTCGTTTTAGAGCATCTTTTAGGACTGATGCAACGCCTTGGCCATCTTTCAAAATTTTGCCCGTTAACATCAATGCCCAAGTTGAAGCGTTCACTAAAGAAGAACTAGAGCGGCCTAAATGTTCGCCCCAAGACGAAGGCACAATTTTATCTTCAATTAAAGCATCGATAGTATGCGAATCTGGTACTCGTAATAGGGCTTCTGCCAAACACATCAACGCCACGCCTTCATCGGTCGATAAGCCATATTCAGCTAGGAACACTTCCATTAAAGCGGGTTTATCGCCTGAACGAATCGCTTCTACCAGTCTCGCGGCACGCGTACAGATCCGATTACGCGTCAGCGGTGACACTTCGAATTTTTTCTGCAGCTCTGTCAGTAGCAGATGTTCATCGCGAATGTGGTTACGTAGAATTTGTTCCCGCACAGATTTAAGTACTGACATGAGCTTAATCTCTTGAATATTGGCAGGAATAAGATAACCTAAATTGACTGGGCAATATTCCTGTTAATTTGAATTAATTCGAACTTTAAACTTATTATTTCTTAATTTTGGGGAAATAAACTTAAAATGATTATAAATAATGGGTATTTAACCCAAACAGATTATAAGCTTCTAGAGATGTTGGGTCATGATGGTCGCATCCCTGTAACTGAATTGGCAAAGCGAGTTGGTATGTCGAAATCGGCTTGCCAGGTGAGATTAAAAAGACTTCAGACAGACGGTTATATTCTGGGATTTCGAGCCGTGCTTGACCCAACTAAATTGGGCAAGGACCATATTGCCTTCGTGGAAGTTAAACTAACCGATACAACTAAGTTAGCCCTAAACGCGTTTAATGTCGCCGTACTAGCAGTGTCTGAAATCGAGCAGTGTCATATGATAGCGGGTGCTTTTGATTACCTTTTGAAGGTCAGAACCCGCAACATGAAAAGTTATCGCTACGTACTGGGTGAAGTCATTAGCACTCTGCCCTTTGTCGGCAGCACGTCGACTAATGTATCGATGGAATCAATAAAAGATGACGTTTTTTAAGTTAATTAAAATAACAAGCACAACCGAGTTTAGGCCGCTAAAACTTTAATCCTTTGGCCTTGCAAAATATCAGTACCACTGTTTTAGTTTAGACGATAATCGCGACCAGTAATGACTAATGTCTTACTAACGACCCCAAAGAGGGTTAAGATTTGGTTGCCAAGTAAACGGCTATAATTACTAGCACCGCACCGCATAACTGCATCCAGTCCAAATATTCGCCCAATATCGCTGCAGCTGCGATAATGGCGACGATAGGCTCGACGTTAAAAAGAAGTGATGCTCGGCTAGCGCTGATAAAACGCATTGATAAAGTATATCCCCAAAACCCGACTATATAAAAGAAGCTGCCAGCTGCCAGTGCCATCCAAGAAACTTTGGTTTCGGGTAATGCCAAGCCACCCAATAAAGGTACCATTAAAATAATCAGCGGTAACCCGCCAATATTACTCCAAAAAAGCAACGTAACTTCATCTACATCACGTCTAGCGCGATGTACCGCTAACATTAGCAATGTCAGACTGATACAGGCTGCAGAAGCAAAGGCCACTCCTCTCCAGTCCAAATCTCCAAAAGAAGGTGTTAGCACTAAACCCAAGCCCATAAAGGCCAATAGACAAACTATGATGTGCAAAGATGATATTTTTTGTCGATTAGCCAGCGTTTCGATAACTATTACCAATGCTGGGTAGATGTAGACAATCAATAGTGCCAGTGCAACTGGAATGTATTGAACCGCACTTAATATGCTAATACCCAAAGTCAGATTACCAATCATAGTCAAAAAGACTGGAATAATCGCTTTTTGGGAAACCCGCCACCCACGCTTTAACAAAAAAACGAAGGGGGTGATGAATAATAAGATCGCAATGGTACGGATTAAATTGAAGGAGATGGCATTGCCACCACCATCATACGACAGGGAAGCAAAAACAGGCATGAGCCCAAACGAGGCGGCGGAAACTAGAACAGTGGCAATACCGAAAATATGGCCAGGTGGATTAGATTTGGACGCTAAAATACGAGGATTAATCATAGCAAGACAGCATAAAGATCATGCAAATGAATAGCGAGCAGAATAACCTTGAACAGTCTTTTTTAACCCTGCTGTATCACGACAATATGAAAATAATTCTGCGTAAGATTACCTGTATAAAGTTGGCTAGGAATGCCTACGCAGAATGACGTTTCAAAACGAGCTCGCCCATTGTTTTTTAAGCAACCTTGGTTAAGCTTTCCTGACTGGCGAGGTACTCATTATAACTACCTTGGAAATCAACTAACCGTTGATCTTTCACCTCAACAATACGCGTTGCAAGTGATGATACAAATTCGCGATCATGACTAACGAAAATGACGGTGCCGTCATACTTCGCTAAAGCCTGATTCAGCGCTTCAATTGACTCCATATCAAGGTGGTTAGTTGGCTCATCAAGAATAAGTACGTTGGCATCAGACATCATTAACTTGCCAAATAGAAGTCTATTTTTTTCACCACCAGAACAAACTTTGGCTTTCTTTTTAGAATCGTCAGCGGTAAATAACAATCGTCCTAACATACCACGAACCATGAGTTCGTCGTGCTTGGCTTGTCGCCACTGAGACATCCAATCAAACAAGTTTAAATCATTATTAAAATCGTCTGTATTATCCTGGGGACAATAAGCAATGTTAGCATTTTCTGACCATTTCATGGTACCAGCGTTAGCCTGAATTTGATCGATTAGACAGCGTAAGAACGTTGTCTTACCCGTACCATTTTCACCAATTACAGCTAGTTTTGCACCCGCTTCAAGAATTAAATTGCCCTTATCAAACAATTTCTCACCGTCAAAACCATGAGAAAGACCTTCTAAAACTAACGCTTGCCTATGGAGCTTTTTCTCTTGCAGAAGAGTGATGAATGGGCTGACTCGACTCGATGGTTTCACTTCGTCCAGTTTAATTTTGTCCATCTTCTTCGCCCGCGAACTCGCCTGTTTGGCTTTTGACGCATTGGCTGAAAATCGATTAACAAAGTCTTGCAACTCACTCAGCTCCTGACTCTTTTTAGCATTAGAGGTTTGTAACTGCTCTCGTATTAAGGAAGATGCGGCCATAAAGGATTCGTAGTTACCGGGATAAACACGTAACTCACCATAGTCAATATCAGCCATATGGGTGCAGACAGAATTCAAAAAGTGTCTGTCATGCGAGATAATAATCATGGTTGACTTACGACGGTTAAGCACGGTTGCAAGCCAGTTGATCGTATTAATATCAAGGTTGTTGGTTGGCTCATCTAATAACAAAATATCAGGATCAGAAAACAAAGCCTGCGCCAGCAGCACTCGAAGTTTCCAACCGGGTGCGACCTTCTTCATTAAACCCGAGTGAAGTGACTCATCTATGCCAGCCTGAAGCAGTATTTCACCCGCTCGACTTTCTGCACTATAGCCATCCATTTCTGCAAATTCGGTCTCTAAGTCACCTACTTTCATGCCATCTTCATCAGACATTTCAGGCAGGCTATAAATCCGCTCGCGTTCTTGCTTTACCTTCCAAAGTGCCGGATCACCCATAATGACTGTGTCGATAACGCTACACTCTTCAAATGCAAATTGATCTTGACTTAAAACGCCCACCTTATCATTTGGTGTGATCGAAACATTGCCAGAGCTTGGTTGCAGCTCGCCACTTAGAATTTTCATCAACGTCGACTTTCCGCAGCCGTTGGCACCGATTAATCCGTATCGATTACCGTTGCCAAATTTAGCAGAAATGTTTTCGAATAACGGCTTGGCGCCGAATTGCATTGTAATGTTGGCGGTGGAAATCACGAAGGGTGTCCTGAATAGCTGGCAAGTAAGAAATAACGACGGTAAGTAAAGCCCCGAATTGCAAGGCAAAGCGAGCAAAATTACGGCGCATATATTACTTATTAAAGACTAAAATGTCAAAACGTTTCCGAACAATTCATTATTCCGACGTTAACTTTTCTTCGCTAATAAAATCGCCCTCTTGGGGGCAGGCAGTCCTTCGACAGTAAGGTTTGGGTTATCTTCATCTAGGCAGTTTGTCAGTGATTCAAATGTCATCCACTCAGTAGTGCGTTGCTCTTCAATAGTTGTCATTGATTGATCGACAATGCGCACATCGATAAACCCACATTTTTCTAACCAATTGGTAAGTTCGATTGCACTGGGTAAAAACCAAACATTTTTCATTCGTGCATATCGGTACTTTGGCACTAGTACATCCCCAGACCCTCCATCGATTACCAAGGTTTCCAGACATAACTCACCACCGCTACACAGCAAACTTTTTAATTGGTATAGATGATCAATAGGGCTTTTACGATGATATAGCACGCCCATAGAGAACACAGTATCAAACCAGTTCATGTCGATTGGCATGTCTTCAATACCTATCGGTAGTAGGTGTATTTCAGATCGATTTAAGTATTTTTGAATCACTTGAAATTGCAGGTTAAAGAGCACTGATGGTTCAATACCCAACACAAGAAACGGCAATTCCTGGAGCATGCGCCAACAGTGATAACCATTGCCACAACCGATGTCGAGCACTCTCCGGTTTTTCAACGGTGATAAATGCGGCAGTACACGATCCCATTTAAAGTCAGAGCGCCATTCGCTATCAACCAGTAGATCATTAAACTGAAAAGGCCCTTTTCTCCAGGGCGTTAACCCCTTAAGAGCCTTGTGCAATTGATCTTGTTGTTGGCACCCACCTTGAACCCTAACAGCCGACTGGGAAAAATCACCCATAGCACAATTAATATCAGGTAGTTGCATCAAGGCTTCATTCCAGCGGGCATAATCTCCGTGGTGGACTAGCCAATCGGGCTGTTTTAGTTCTAAATCTTCTACCCACGACGAGAAACCAGAATCCCGAAATTCAGCCATTAATGATTCGAAGTTTGTAATGGGTAATGTCATTTGATAGCCAAGTAGGAGACAAAATTAAAGCATCGAAAGCATTGATAAATTTGACCAAAGCCGGTTTGGCTTAGTCGTTGATGAAGGGTGGATTGATGATCGGGTATTAAGACATTTTCTAATGCGGTTCTCTTCTGGCTAATCTCGAGGTCACTGTACCCTTGTGTTTTTTTAAACGCTTGATATAACTCAATCATGCAATCATTTTCAGCAATGTCGTTCAGTAAAATCTTTTCGGATAAAACGAGTATGCCACCCGGTTGCATGCCTTCATAAATTTTTAAAATTAACGCATCACGTTCGTCAGGGTCGATGAATTGTAAGGTTAAGTTGAGTATGACCATCGAAGCATTCTTGATATCAACCTGCTGGATATCAGAGCAAATCCAGTCAATCTTTTGACTTGGGTGATCAAGACATTTTTTGATCATTGACTCAGAATTATCGACAGCGATGATTGCACAATTGATTGTATTAGTTTGATTGGCAACAATTAATGACGCCTCACCAAGCGAACATCCTAGGTCATAAACAGCACTTTTATCGGTAACAAACACACTCGCATACAGCCCTATCAAGCGAAGTAATAGCTCATAGCCTGGAACCGAACGTGAAATCATATCTCGAAAAACCTGAGTGACATTTTCGTCAAATTCGAAAGCCTTAATATCGCTTAACGGTTTTGAAAAAACCTCGTCTCGGGCGACTGGTTTTAGATCAGGTTGTGGATTATTATCGTTAGTCATAGGTCGTTGAATATCTGAAGTGCTTATCTATCGGAATAAAAATAATATTTTAAATACTAACAAGGTTCAATCAATCAGTTAATGTCAGTTATCTTAAAAATGCTAACTGTCTCCATCAAGTAGTCCATATCCCTATAAGTTCACCGTCAATTATTAGTTGGGGTGTTATTTTTCTGAGCCAAGGCGCTACTTTATGAGTTTGAAAAAGCCGTTTTAAGCGATGATTATTTTGATGCGTTGGTGATTCCTCAGTTCGGAATCTAACCTGAATGACTTGTCCTGATTCTTTGATGCCTAAATAGTCTAAGACTGAGTCGCGACTTAACCGTAAATTAAGCTCTGGAACCTCCAGCACAGGCTGTGCTAAAAAATCATAAGCTGATCGTAGCGGTTGGGGCATCATATGATCCACGATAAATACACGACCATCGTATAGTCTAATATCATAATCGTTGTTTTCTATTATTGGATTAGCACCTTGCTTTGCACCAAGCTGTTGAATAAAGGTATCTAGACGTGCTTTTGGCAAACTGGATCGTTTATTTACTCGAAGCCAGTAACGAATCACATTTTTTTGCCGTGCCTTTGTTAGTGAGTCGAGAGCCTCAATGTTTAAGGTTGGTGACAATGTCGAAAGTGTCAAATTTTCACTGACATTACTCAACTTCACATAATCGAGCGCCGCTAGGTCATCGAGCAATTGTTGAGTTTCTGCTTGAATATCACATACCGTGCCAATTGAGTCCTGATAGTTTGGCCACCTTTGCTTAATCACAGGCGTCAATTTGTGACGTATATAATTACGATTGAATTGAACTGAACTATTACTGGGATCTTCGAACCATTCAAGTTTGTGCTGCGTCGCATAGTCTAGCAATGTTTCACGTTTAAACTGAAGCATAGGGCGAATGAGTTGCGCCTTAGCAATTTTTTTTTGTGCAGCGATACCTCGAAGACCCGCACTACCCGAACCTCTGAGCACATTGAGTAAAAAGGTTTCGACTTGATCGTCCAAATGATGGGCTGTTAGTAAGCAATCGTTTAGTGACAGCTCCTTTGCAAATAACGCATAACGTGCGGTTCTAGCGGTGGCCTCTATATTGGTCTTTGCTGTTTGTAAGTTAAGATAACTCAGTTTAAGTTCAAGATGATAATCGCTGGCTTGCTGCTGACAAAAACTAGCCATTTTATCCGCTTCAATCTGAAGCCCATGGTGAACATGCCAAAGCTTAATGATCGGTAAGAAACGACTATTGGCCAATAAATGTAGCAGTACACAAGAGTCAAGGCCACCACTAAAGGCTAAAACACAGTTACCAACACTGGCAGGCACTAGGTCAAGGCAATCGGTCAATAGTTTCATCTGACTTGGACGAGGTTTCATTCTATTTAAATAAGTCGAGTTAATGGACGTGGGGTATTGATTACCTCTATGTTAAGCCAGTTTTGGCACTAGGCTTCCTTGTAATTACCAAAACTCATCAACTTTTTATAACGCTGGTCCAATAGTTTATCAATACTCACTGACTCTAACGCTTCGATATTTTCGATCAGGTTGAGCTTGAGTTTTGCTGCCATCTTATCATAGTCACGATGCGCGCCACCCAGTGGCTCATCGATCACGTCATCCACTAGATTAAGGGCAAATAAGCGTTCAGCAGTAATCCCCATAGCCTCAGCTGCTTGAGATGCTTTGTCCGCACTTTTCCACAATATTGAGGCACAGCCTTCGGGAGAGATGACTGAATAAGTTGAGTACTGAAGCATATTAATACGGTCACCAACACAAATAGCCAACGCGCCACCTGACCCACCCTCACCTATGATGGTACAAATAACGGGGGTTTTTAGATCAGCGAGTACGTATAGGTTGCGAGCAATCGCCTCACTTTGGCCACGTTCTTCAGCACCAATGCCAGGGTAAGCGCCTGGTGTATCCACCAGTGTTATCAAAGGCATTTTGAATTTCTCGGCCATTTGCATTAAGCGCAGCGCTTTACGATAACCCTCTGGCCGAGGCATACCAAAATTACGTTTTATTTTTTCTTTAGTATCGCGTCCTTTTTGATGACCAATTACCATGACAGGCTTACCATCTAGCCGTCCAATGCCACCAACAATAGGATCATCATTCGAATAGGCTCGATCACCATGTAAAAATTCAAAGTCAGTAAACATTCGGTCAATATAATCAAGCGTATAGGGACGACTAGGGTGACGTGATAACTGTGAGATTTGCCAAGGCGTTAATTTAGAGAAAATGTTAGAGGTCAGGTTATCAGCTTTCTTTTCAAGCGTGTTAATTTCTTCAGAAATATTGATATCCGAGTCATCAGTGACATAACGTAACTCTGATATTTTTGCCTGTAGTTCGGCAATAGGCTGTTCAAATTCTAAAAAGTTAGGGTCCATAATTATCTTTTAAGTTATCGTTATTGGTATTGATAGAACAAGACGTTGATGCACGTTTGATGAATCCTTCATAGTGTTAATCATAAGTGTTAGTGTAACGATTCAGAGACAAGCTGTCACCAGTTGACATGTGAATGATAGGAAACTGAATGTGACTAAACACTTTAGATTACAACGATTGATTTATCATCTCTAATGCTTCCGCAGGATTTTGATGCAGTGTAATGGGTCTCCCTATAACCAAATAGCTAGCGCCTTTTTGCATGGCTTGTTTGGGCGTCATAATCCGATGCTGGTCATCTGTAGCCGCCCAGTCAGGTCGTATGCCGGGTGTAACCAGCAAAGGTGCATTACCAAAGGTTTCGCGCAATAAGCAGGCTTCTTGTGCCGAGCAGACTAATCCATCTAGCCCCTCTTTAATCGCCATGCCCGCGAGTCTTTTCACATAATGTGGTAGGTCATCACTGATACCCAATTGGGCCAAATCAGCTGACTTCAAGCTGGTAAGGACGCTAACGGCAATCAAAAACGGATGGCGATTGCCAGCCATATCTACTCCTTCACGGGCGGCGCTTAACATGGACTGACCACCCATTGCGTGAACATTAACCATCCATACTTCTAATTGAGCTGCTGCATATACCGCTTTTTTAACTGTATTGGGTATGTCATGAAATTTAAGATCTAGAAAAACATCAAACCCTTTACTGACTAATTTCTCTACCAGCTGAGGACCTGCTCGAGTAAATAACTCCTTACCAATTTTTAGTTTGCATTGTTCAGGGCTGGTTTTTGCAACGAACTCTAATGCCTGTTTTTGATCAGAATAATCTAGTGCTACTATCACTCGAGATTCGTTATTACTCATTTGGTTTGACTCATTAAGAAGTGCTCATTGTTACTCATTAACCGTATGGATAATGTTTATTGATCATTAAACAGATTTCATTGACGACCAGTTTCTGCAACTGGGGCAGTGCCATTGTATCGCGTGACTTCCATATCCACATTGGGTACAGACAAATTCTGTCTTTTTTTCCTGCATCGCTTTTAGGAAATTTGATAGCCCTTCCCAAGTATCAGTTAACGCCATAGAGTCAACTCGAAGAAACTGCAAAGCAAAATTATAGGCACCAAACGAGGGTGTTTTTGACAATACTACGGTTAAGAATTTTTTTGCTTTTTCGGACTGTTTCGTCTTAACGTAGTGCTCTAACAAAGCAATAGCAAGACGGGTTGAAGGGCTAGATAAATATTGCTGCTGAAGGAAAGTTTGATACTGGGTTGATTCATTACCTTGCTGAAAAAGCTGTTTTGCTGGTTCGATATACAACGCCATGTATTCTGGCTTTTTTATTATCAAACGCTGGAAAATCTTTTTTGCAGCAGGATGATCTTGCCTGTTCAAATGCCAGCGGATCAGCAACAATGTTGCGCGCACACAGCTGCTGTCAACTTCTAGTGCTTTTAGTAAGTTGTTCCGTGCCTTTTTTTGATCCCCCTTAGATACGGCTTTTTCTGCTGCTTCGCAGAGACATTGGCTCAAAGCGACAGATGCACCGGCATGCTTGAGGTCAAATAAGACCTGTGCACAATCAACGGCTTCACCCCATGATTTTTGGGTAATATATAAATCCAATAAATGGCTGTAAGCGAAGAGATTAGTGCTGTTTAAATTGATTAATTCTTTAAATAACTTTTCAGCACGTCCTAACAACCCAGCCTTAAGATAGTCGCTGGCCAGCTCTTCTATGGCTGTGCTTCTTTGTTTCTGACTTAAGTCTGCTCGAGCGAGTAAGCTTTGATGTACTTTGATGGCGCGATCAACCTCACCTTTTGATCGGAACAGATTTCCTAGCGAAAGATGAACTTCGATTGTATTTGGATTAACTTCAACTATGTTTGTGAAAACTTTTATTGCGCTATCAGGGTCGTCTAGCAATAAATAATTGAGCCCTTGGGCATAAGAATCAGAGTAGTTTTGAAGTTGATTGGTGGACTGTGTTTTTTTGAATGGTCGCCATCTACCAAGAACCCACCCAGTGAAAATGGATATAAAGACTAATAAAAAGAGCCACAGGTCCATTACAGATAACCAGGCTTACTTGAAAGTGTGTTTATCTCAATTGATACCAGCACAGATTCAACAGAGCTATGTTTGACTATTAGCTCGGTCTCTTAATTCTTTACCGGGCTTAAAATGTGGCACATGCTTTCCAGAAAGACTTACCTTATCACCAGACTTTGGATTTCTGCCAGTTCTTGGGGGACGATAATGTAGGCTAAAGCTACCAAAACCTCTAATTTCTATTCTCTTACCATTTGATAATGAAGTACTCATCATTTCGATCAAGCTTTTAACGGCTAATTCAACATCTTTATAAGCAAGATGGGTTTGATTTTTCGATAGATTATCTATTAAATCTGATTTAGTTAATGACGGTATAAAATCTAATTCCTTCATCACAACCTCCAACTAAAATTATAAAAGTGGCATAGCAACCGATATCACTATGCCACCTTTTATCATCGGGTTACGTTAAAAAGCTAACCTACGAATCCATTTTCTCTTTTAACAAGTCACCAAAACTAGTGGTTGCAGCACCTTCGTTATTGCTAGTACCATAATCTTGTAACGCTTCCTGCTCTTCGTCGGTATCTTTTGCCTTGATAGACAAATAAACACTGCGACCTTTACGATCCATACCCGTAATCTTAGCTTCGATTTGATCGCCTTCGTTCATGAAAGATCTCGCATCTTCAACACGGTCTTTGGCCATTTCAGACGCTCTTAACAAGCCTTCAATACCATCACCCAAATCGATAGTAGCTGCTTTAGCATCAACTGAGATGACCGTGCCAGTAACAATACTGCCCTTTGGTTTATCAGACATATAACTAGCGAAAGGATCTTTTTCGATTTGCTTGATACCCAGTGAAATACGCTCGCGCTCTGGATCAATAGAGAGAACCATTGCGTCTAGTTCCTGACCTTTTTGATAGTCACGAACGGCTTCTTCACCTGGCTTGTTCCAAGAAAGGTCAGTCAAGTGAATCAGACCATCGATATTACCTGGCAATCCAATAAAGATACCAAAATCAGTAATCGACTTGATTTTACCTGAAATGATATCGCCTTTATTACTAGTAGAGCCAAACTCATCCCATGGATTCTGCTTGCACTGCTTCATGCCCAGTGAAATCCTACGACGTTCTTCGTCAATTTCAAGAATAACCACTTCAACTTCATCGCCCAAAGTGACCACTTTATTAGGATTAACGTTTTTGTTAGTCCAATCCATTTCAGAAACGTGTACCAGACCTTCAACACCATCTTCAATTTCAACAAAACAACCATAATCGGTGATGTTGCTAATATGACCAAACAGGTGCTGACCTTCTGGGTAGCGACGCATGATGTTAGCCCATGGGTCATCACCCATTTGCTTAAGACCAAGAGAAACTCGATTCTTCTCACGATCAAATTTAAGGACGACAACATCAATCTCTTGACCAATTTCAACGACTTCTGATGGGTGCTTAACACGCTTCCAAGCCATATCTGTAATATGTAGAAGACCGTCAATACCACCTAGATCAAGGAATGCACCATAATCAGTCAGGTTCTTAACGATACCCTTGACGCGTTCACCTTCTTTTAAGTTCTCAAGTAACTTATTGCGTTCTTCGCTGAATTCTTTCTCAACGACTGCACGACGAGATACCACAACGTTGTTGCGTTTCTGGTCAAGTTTAATGATTTTGAATTCAAGTTCTTTTTCTTCAAGATAAGCCGTGTCACGTACCGGACGGACGTCAACCAACGAACCAGGTAGGAAGGCACGGATTTCACCAATATCGACTGTGAAACCACCTTTGACCTTACCAGTGAAACGACCTGTAATAATCTCATCATTCGCTTGAGCTTCCTCTAAACGAGTCCAGGCTCTTGCACGCTTAGCTTTCTCTCTTGAAAGACGTGACTCTCCATAACCGTCTTCAAGGGCTTCTAGAGCCACTTCAACGATATCGCCAATAGCGACTTCAAGTTCACCACTTTCGTTATAAAACTGCTCTCTTGGAATGACGCCTTCCGACTTCAGTCCTGCGTTAATAATAACAACGTCTCGATTAATATCGACAACTTCGCCGGTGATAATTTCACCAATGCGCATATTCATTTGAGTAATGCTTTGTTCGAGCATTTCTGCAAAATTTTCTGACATGAGGTATTTCCTAATAATGAATCTATAATTTTGAAAGGAGCTTCATAGTTTCTTTCGAAACAAACACTTTCTCAATTACGCTAGTTTAAAAAACCAAGTAAATAGTGCATCTACTCGGACCGATTAAGTTGATTCTTTAATATGGGCAATGACCAAATCGATCACTTGTTCCAAATCAAGCATACTGGAATCAACTACTATTGCATCAGGGGCTGGAACCAATGGAGATTCGGATCGATTTCGATCACGCTCATCCCTTTCGATCATTTCAGCTTGAAGCTGCGAGATATTAGACGATATACCCATAGCAATCAACTGGTTATAACGTCTTTGAGCTCTTATTTCAACTGAAGCTAACAAAAAGAACTTAAATCTTGCCTGTGGGAATACAACTGTGCCCAGATCGCGGCCATCGGCCACTAATCCAGGTGACTGGAAACAGTCTTGCTGAAAAGCCAGTAACCGTTGGCGTACAAGCGGATATTGGGCAATTACTGAGGCTGCTTCTGACGTTTTTTCTTGTCGTATTTGGTTAGACATATCGATACCATCAAGAAATGGAATGCTGAGCTCTTGGCCAACTTCAAAACGAATGTCTAGATCAGTAATACTGTTAAGCACGCTTGACTCAACATTTATATCAGCCGTTTTTTGTAAAGCCTTTAAAGCTGCTAGACGATAAATTGCACCACTATCAAGCAGATTAAAGCCCAGTTTTCGTGCCACTCGTAATGCCAGAGACCCTTTACCCGATCCACTGGGTCCATCAATAACGATGACATAAGGTGCGTTCTTTTCAATCATATAATTCTAACCTTCATTCCAGTACTACTTGCCAGATCAACAAAACCTGGAAACGATGTATTGACATTGGTACAATTATTGATGGTAATTGTACCCGTCGCGCAAATTGAAGCGACACTAAATGCCATAGCAATACGATGATCACCATGGGACTCGACTTCACCACCTCCAATGCTCCCCCCTTGAATGCAAATTCCATCCATGGTTGGGTCGGCATTAACACCGAGTGTAGTTAATCCATCTGCCATAACTTTTATCCGATCACTTTCTTTTATTCTTAACTCTTCTGCACCGGTTAAAGTTGTTTGACCCTCGGCGCAGGCCGCAGCAATAAACAAAACAGGAAACTCATCAATTGCTAATGGTACTAGCGCTTTTGGTATATCGATACCTTTAAGTTTAGCACTACGAACCATTATATCAGCAACCGGTTCACCACCAACATCCCGTTGGTTAGTAATCGTAATGTCAGCACCCATCAATTTAAGAATATCGATAACACCCGTTCTGGTTGGGTTGATTCCGACATGGGTCAATATCAATTCAGTGCCGGCAGGAGAAATACTAGCCGCAACCATAAAAAAAGCAGCTGATGATATATCAGCAGGCACTTCAATATCAGTAGCAATCAGCGTTTGCCCCCCTCTCAACTTGATCACGGCACCCTTGGTTTCAACCTGACAGCCAAACCCTCGCAGCATACGTTCGGTATGGTCTCTTGTTGGTGCGGGTTCAGTTACAACAGTTTCACCCTTGGCGTAAAGACCCGCCAACAGAATGCAAGACTTAACCTGGGCAGAAGCCATCGGTAACTGGTAGTCAATTGCGGTCAATGCGGATTTCCCGTGCACTGTCAAAGGTGCAGTACCATTAGTGTCACTATCAATTTTAGCCTGCATCGCAAGCAGTGGATTAATCACTCGATTCATCGGACGGTCTGACAATGACTCATCGCCGATGAGTGTTGTATCGAAGCTTTGCCCTGCCAGCAACCCGAGCAATAAACGCATAGCGGTGCCAGAGTTACCCATATCAAGACTTGAATCCGGTTGCATCAAACCATGCAAGCCAACACCTTTAACCACAATTTGATCGTCTATGCGTGTGATATCAACACCCATGGCCTGAAAAGATCTCATCGTATTCAGACTATCTTCACCTTGCAAAAACCCACTAATGTGGCTGGTACCCTCAGCAATTGAAGACAATATAATTGAACGATGCGACATTGATTTATCGCCTGGTACCCTAATCGAACCTCCGGCTAATCCGCCAGGAGTACATATAAAGCTGCATTTAGAATTGCTTTCAGTGTCGATCATTAACAATTGCCTACTAGAGTGTCTCTTTCTAATTTTGCTTTACCAAAAAGCTGCAATAACTTTTCAGCATCTTGTTGCTTAATTGCTTCTGCCACTTCATCAAGCTCTTTTTTATAGCCATCAATTAACTCAACGAGGGCATCACCATTAGCCAGGCAAATATCACGCCACATAACTGAGTCACTGGATGCAATTCGAGTAAAGTCTCTAAAGCCACCCGCTGCGTATTTGAATATTTCATCGTGATCATTTAGCCCTGACAGGTAATTGACCATTGAAAAAGCCAGCAAATGAGGCAAATGTGACGTTGCAGCTAAAACCTTATCGTGCTGAATCACGCTCAGATACTCAATTTGGGCACCACATTGTCGCCACATGTCAGAGATTTTATCGATACTTAATTGCGTATTTTCCTGCAAAGGGGTCAAAATAATCTTTCTATTTTGATAAAGCACCGCCGTGCCCGCTTCTACACCACTTTTCTCAGAACCAGCAATAGGATGCCCTGGTACAAATTGTCTTAAGCGGGCACCTAAGCCTGCCCTAGCGGCCTCGATGACCGAACCTTTGGTGCTACCAACATCAGTTACAATCGTGTCATTGGATATAACACTACTCATTTGCTCAAATATACTTTGCATCGTACCGAGTGGAACGGCAATCACTACGACATCTGCGTTTTTAACCGCTTCAGCGACGCTATCGCAATAACTATCGATAACACCTAGTTGAATGCCTTTTTGGAGGTTAGTTTGACTGCGTCCGCAACCGACAACATGCCCAACAGCCTTTGCCTGCTTCAGCGCAAGCGCTAATGAGCTGCCGATTAGACCGACACCGATAATAGCCAGACGATTGATCATAGCGGTTGCTTTGAGTCTTTAATAATTGCTGATAAAATGATGCGCATCCCGATTCTTTGTCTCATTTTTATATGACTCAAAGTGAAGCTTTAGGATAAGAACCTAGAATTTTAAATAGTGAAGCTTGCTCTTCTAGACCAGTTAGCGCTTTTTTTACACTCCCAACATCCTGATGACCGTCAATATCAATGAAAAATATGTATTCCCATTTCCGTTCTGGCGCGGGGCGTGACTCAATTTTATTCATACTAATGTTGTTGTCAGCCAGTGGCTGCAAAAGAGCAAGCAATGCGCCGGGGTAGTTTTTCGTTGAGATCAACATCGATGTTTTATCATTACCGCTAGGTGCAATATCCTGATGCCCTATGATGACAAAACGTGTGGTATTGTCCGACAAGTCCTCAATGTTCTCAAAGCAGATAGAGAGATTAAACACTTCAACCGCTGGAATACCACAAATCGCAGCGGCTGTTTCATCTAGGCTTGCAATTCTTGCTGCTTCAGCATTACTACTAACCGGAATACGTTCAATATCGGGGAAATTTTGATTCAACCAACGCCTGCATTGTGCAAATGATTGCTGATGTGAATAAATATGGGTGATATTTGAAGCGTCTTGAGACAGGTTCACAAGATGATGATGAATGCGTATTTCTACCTCACCACAAATTTTCAGCTTGGAATCTACAAAAGTATCAAGTGTATGGCTCACCACTCCTTCCGTTGAATTTTCTACCGGCACTAAACCAAAATCGGCATAACCTGATTCTACCGAATTAAAAACATCAGGAATACTGCTCATAGGCACCGTCGAAACTGAGTGACCAAAATACTTTAGAGCGGCACTTTGAGTAAAAGTCCCTTCAGGTCCAAGATAAGCAATTTTTAACGGTTGCTCCAGCGCCAGACAGGCAGACATTACTTCGCGCACTAGGCGGCCTACTTCATCATCGCTTAAAGGACCCTTATTCTCGGACTTGATTCGTTGTATAACCTGAGCTTCACGATCCGGGCGAAAAAAATTAATGGTCTCACCAGAGAACTCACTCGATGCTTTTTTAACGTCAGCCACACTAATGGCACATTGGGCACGTTGATTAAACAAGTCCAGGAGCTGACTATCGATATTATCGATTTGACTTCGTAGTTTTTGAAGTGACTCCTCACTTTTGTTGGCATCATTCATATTAATATTAGCAATTAATCCTCACCCTCAGACGATTCCTCATCAAGATTGGCATCTTCGTCTTCTGTTGGGCTAGCCGCTACCGCTTCAATTTGAACCAATTGCTCATTCTTACCCAATCGAATCAACGTAACGCCTTGGGTATTTCTAGCCAGTATAGAGATATCATCGATAGGGGTTCTTACCAATGTTCCTGCATTACTAATAAGCATCACTTCCTCGTCACCCGTCGTTCTGAACGCACCAACAACACGACCATTTCGGGCTGAGGTTTGGATCGATATTACTCCCTGACCACCACGTCTCTGGACTGAGAAATCCTTCACTCGAGTACGCTTACCGTAACCATTTTCAGTTGCAAACAAGATTTCACCATCATCAGAATCAGTGGCAATTAAGGAAATCACTTCATCATCCGCTTTAATTTTGATACCGCGAACACCCGCTGCGGTTCGACCCATAGCACGAACATCATTTTCAGAGATACGAATGCCTTTACCAGTTCCAGTGAAGAGCATTAAGTCAGAACTTCCAGCTGTCAGTTGAACGCCAATCAGGCTATCTTCTTCACGTAAATCAAGCGCGATGATGCCGTTGGTTCGGGGTCGAGAAAAGCTTGAGAGTGGTGTCCGCTTTACCTTACCGCTAGCGGTAGCAAAAAAGATAAACTGATCTTCAGGGTAATCACGCACAGGTAATATCGCAGTGATGCGCTCGTTTTCTTCCAATGGTAATAGATTGACCATGGGTCGACCGCGTGCAGTTCGGCTGCCGATTGGTAATTGGTAAACTTTTTGCCAGTAAACCTTTCCACGTGTCGAGAAGCAGAGCAACGTGTCGTGTGTCGATGCAGAAAACATTTGCTCGACAAAATCCTCGTCTTTTACTTTTGTTGCTGCTTTACCACGACCACCACGGCGCTGAGCAGAGTAGGATTCGAGTGGCTGTGCTTTGGCATACCCAAGATGAGATATCGTTACAACCACGTCTTCTTCTGTAATCAAGTCTTCGACAGTTAAATCTGAATGATCAATTAAAATTTCAGTACGGCGTGGATCTGAAAATTGTTCTTTGATTGCTACGAGCTCCAGTCTAATTTCTGACTTCAAACGCTCATCACTATCCAGAATATCCAATAAATCTTCGATTTTTTCGAGTATTTCTCGATACTCATTAATAATCTTATCTTGCTCAAGACCCGTCAGTTTATGCAACCGTAAATCGAGAATTGCCTGAGCTTGACGTTCGGTCAATCGGTAAGTCTCTCCTACCAGCCCACATTCGGCAGGAATACCTTCTGGACGTGAAGAGTCTGCACCGGCTCGTTGCAGCATATCCATTACAACACCTGGCACCCAGGCTTTGTCGAGCAACCCTGCTTTTGCGATTGCTGGACTGGATGACTGCTTAATTAACAAAATAATCTCATCGATATTCGACAGAGCAACCGCTAGTCCTTCGAGTAGGTGCGCACGATCACGAGCTTTTCGTAGATCAAAAATGGTGCGGCGAGTAACGACTTCGCGGCGATGTAAAATAAAGGCTTCGATAATACTTCTTAAATCGAGTAACCGTGGTTGACCATTTACCAGCGCAACCATATTGATGCCAAATACATTTTGCATTTGGGTTTGCTTATAGAGATTATTCAAAACAACGTCAGGGATTTCGCCACGACGTAATTCAATCACCATTCGCATGCCGTCTTTATCCGATTCATCACGTAAGCCAGTGATACCTTCAAGGCGCTTTTCTTTGACTAACTCGGCAATCTTTTCGAGCAAGCGGGCCTTGTTTACCTGATAGGGTAACTCTGTGACGATAATACTTTGCTTACCTTTTTTATCTTCCTCGACTTCCGAACGACAACGCAGATAAATCTTACCTTTGCCGGTTCGATAGGCTTCTCGTATGCCACGCGCGCCATTAATAAAGCCAGCGGTTGGAAAGTCAGGCCCAGGTATGCATTCCATTAAGCCTTCAACATCAACATCGGGTTGATCGAGCATTAATAAACAAGCATCAACAACCTCGGACAAGTTATGTGGCGGAATATTAGTAGCCATGCCGACCGCAATACCAGATGATCCATTAATCAGTAAGTTAGGCGTACGAGTTGGTAATACGACAGGCTCATACTCAGATTCATCGTAGTTAGGTGAAAAGTCGACGGTCTCCTTGTCTAAGTCGGCTAGCAGCTCATGTGCAATTCTCGACATGCGCACTTCGGTGTAACGCATCGCAGCGGGCGAATCGCCATCGACTGAACCAAAGTTACCCTGCCCATCAACGAGCATGTGGCGCATTGAAAACGGCTGGGCCATTCTAACGATTGTATCGTAAACAGCGGTATCACCATGTGGGTGATATTTACCGATAACATCACCAACCACTCGGGCTGATTTTTTATAGGGTTTATTGTAGTCGTTGCCCAATACACTCATCGCAAACAAAACACGACGATGTACTGGCTTCAATCCGTCTCGAACATCGGGTAGAGCACGCCCGACAATAACGCTCATTGCGTATTCAAGATAAGATTGACGCATCTCGTCTTCTAAATTAACAGGAAATACTTCTTTGGCGATGTCGGCCATAAAAATGGAGTCTCAGGTTGTAAAATTCGACGCAGATTGATTTATTATCGTTATGCGCCATTTTAACACAACCCTTAAGGTCAACACTACTTATTATAAAGACAGCTCAGAATTAAATTACCGCGCTCTTACGGAAAATAAAGAAAATAAAACCATTGTTTACAGGATTTAAAAGGCGCTAGATTTGAAACTTAATTTTACTATATTGTTCGACATCAATAGTTAAATTAAGCTAAGAAATTTTACTCATTGACTTCATTTACTGACAATATTGAACAAGACTAGGCGATCTTAATCTTGTAAAATTTAATCATGAACTTTCAACACCAAAATCACCTATACCAAATATTAGTGCCCGAATGGATTGTCACTGTCAATCCCACGTTTGAGGTGCTGACCGATTTTGCATTGGTCATTAAGGCCAATAAAATACATTCAATTGTGGCGGCCAATGAATTAGGCGACCTCGACTTTTTCGACCAAGCCAAACTATACGAGCTCCCAGGACAGGCACTGATGCCTGGCTTAGTGAACAGTCATACACATTCGTCAATGAGTCTTTTCCGGGGTATGGCTGACGACTTGGCTCTAATGGATTGGCTCAATAACCATATATGGCCGGCAGAGGGCAAATGGATAAACCCACAGTTCATTACAGATGGTTTTGAATTATCAGCCGCAGAAATGATTCGTTCAGGAACAACTTGTATGAACGATATGTATTTTTACCCCGATTTAGTGGCCCGCAGTGCCCAAAAAATGGGGATGCGCACTGTGGTTGGTTTAATCATTTTAGACTTCCCCACTGTTTGGGCGCAAAACGCCGATGATTACCTTAGCAAAGCGTTAGCCGTACATGATGAAATAAGTGAACTGCCATTAGTCAGTAGCGCCTTTGCGCCTCATGCCCCTTACACCGTATCCGACGCACCTCTTGAGAAAATTGCAATGTATAGTAGTGAGCTTGAATTGCCTGTTCACATGCACATTCATGAAACCGCCTTCGAAGTCATGGAAGCCGAGAAAAATACCGGTAAACGTCCATTCGAACGATTGGATCAACTGAACTTAGTTAACCCAAACTTGATCGCAGTGCACATGACCCAACTGAACGACAGTGAAATTGATAGGCTGTCAGAAACGGGCGCTCATGTTGTGCACTGTCCTGGATCAAATTTAAAGCTCGCAAGTGGTATGTGCCCCGTCGCGGCTTTGCAGGACAAAGCCATTAATGTTTGTTTGGGCACTGATAGCGCCGCAAGCAACAATGACCTCGATATGTTTGGTGAAATGCGCACCGCTGCTTTATTGGCTAAAGGTGTTAGCGGCAATGCCGCTGCCTGTAATGCTCAACAAACTATTCAAATGGCAACTATTAATGGCGCTAAGGCTTTAGGCTTAGGCAATGATATTGGTTCGATAGAAATAGGTAAATTTGCCGACTTAATCGCCGTCAATCTGTCGGGTTTAAATACTCAGCCACTATACGACGTGGTGGCGCAACTGGTATATGCGACAAATAGTCGACAGGTTTCTCATGTGTGGATCGATGGCGTTTGTCTGCTTGAGGACTCTCAATTTAGTCAGATTGACGAAGCCGCTATAATCCATAAAGCTAAAATATGGTCGAATAAGATCTCGAATGCAGTATCAAATTAGCGCTGTATTTAGAGCACGCATAAACTAACATATAAAATAACGGAACATAAAATGAGCCGCATTAATGTTGACCCCATCGAAATAGAAAAATTTCAATCCATCGCTAGTCGTTGGTGGGATACCAAAAGTGAATTTAAACCACTGCACGATATCAACCCCTTACGTTGCGACTACATAGAGCAGCGAAGTGATGGTTTAAGAGGCAAACGCGTGCTAGATATTGGATGTGGCGGCGGTATTCTTGCGGAAGCACTCACCCGAAAAGGGGCTAATGTGACCGGCATTGATATGGCTGAAATGTCACTTAAAGTCGCAAAAATGCACCTGTACGAATCACAGCTAGAAGTCGATTATCAATTGACTACTGCTGAAGCATTTTCTGAAAACAATGTGGGTGCATTCGATGTTGTGACTTGCCTCGAAATGCTCGAACATGTTCCAGACCCAGAGTCAGTAATCGCCTCAGCAGCTAAGCTATTAAAACCAGGTGGGGATTTATTCTTTTCAACTATAAATCGTAATCCAAAATCCTTTGCATTGGCGATCATAGGTGCTGAATATCTGCTCAACATGGTACCCAAAGGGACTCACGACTATAAAAAACTCATTAAACCGTCTGAGCTAGCCTCCGCAGTGAGAGCAAATGAATTGAACCTATTAGATATCACAGGCATCACCTACAACCCGTTTACCAAGCACTACAAACTCAGCCGAGATATTGATGTTAACTACATTATGCATTGCACTCAACAATGATCGAAGCCGTACTATTTGATTTAGATGGCACCCTCATCGACACCGCACCTGATATGGGAGCAGCCCTTAACAATTTGTTAAGGGAAGAAGGTTATGAACCGCTGCCACTAGCAAGTATTCGCCCTTTTGTATCGCAAGGTGGGTTAGTACTAACTCAATTGGGGTTTGGCAAGTCTGTTACAGAACAAGAAATCGAGCCGTTGCGACAACGTTTTTTGCAACATTACCGAGATATTGTAGCTGATAACTCTGCTTTTTTTAACGGCATGGAAGAAGTGCTCATGACACTCGAAAAAAACAACTTGCTTTGGGGTATTGTTACCAATAAACCCGAATGGTTAACGACGCCTTTACTCAAAAAAATAAATCTAGGCCAAATGAGCCTAAGCCAACGAGCATCAGTCGTGATTTGTGGTGATACTCTAGAATTCAAAAAACCTCACCCTCAGCCGCTAATTGTTGCCGCTAAGACCATCGGTGTGGCATGTGAAAATTGCATTTATATCGGTGATGATAAACGTGATATCGACGCTGGAAATTCAGCCAATATGGTTACACTCAGCGCAGCCTATGGCTATATCGAAGCAACCACTGATTTGGCTGAGTGGAAAGCTGATGGCAATTTAAATCAACCGCTAGACCTGCTCAGCCATCCCTTTCTTGTTAATGAAACCTGTAAATGAAATTTAAAGCGAACCAAAGCAACTTCACAAAATGACACAAATACCCAAAAACTTTGAGCCCAGTGCTGATTTATTAAAAGATAAAGTCATACTTGTCACTGGTGCGACTGGCAGCTTTGGTCGTGTTGTATCAATGGCCTATGCAAAGCACGGTGCGACCGTCATTTTACTCGCCAAAAATTTACGCTCAGTCGAAGCACTTTACGATGAAATAGAATCGCAGGGCTATCCAAAACCGGCCATTTACCCAATGAATCTGGAAGGTGCAACTGAACATGATTACGCTGAGTTAGCCAATAACATAGAAAAGGAATTCGGTCAGCTCGATGGACTGGTTCATTGTGCTGGCACACTAGGTGCACCGACACCGTTTGAATATAGCGATACAGAAACTTGGCTCAAAGTACACCAAGTCAACTTGCATGCGCCTTACCTTCTTACCAGAAGTCTTATTCCATTACTGAAAAAGTCAGCTAAGGCCTCTGTTGTGTTTATGACAGACGATAAAGTCGGTGCTTACTGGGATGCCTATGGTGTCAGCAAACAAGCGCTTGCTACGATGGCGCTCAATATTGCGGCTGAATATGAAGGCAGTAATATCCACATTAACTGTTTTAATCCAGGTAAAACCAACACGGCGTTTCAAATACGTGCATTTCCTGCAGCGGATGGCAATCAAAAACTCCCTCTACCTAGAGACCACACCAAAGTGTTTCTTTACTTGCTCAGCGATGATTTGGAAGAAAATGGGAAGTGTTACTTTCCTACTAATAGCTGATCAACTTATTCACAATAGTTAATAGAGCATGGCTCTAGCCATGTATTGTTTAACCATGCTTTTTGAAACCCCAAGCGTTTCGGCAATCTCAGCATGTTTCATGCCATCGAGCCTATTCATTAAAAATGCTCGAAGACATTTTTCTGGCAATCCCTCAAGCATTTGAATCAGTGCAGTGAGCGTTTCGGTCATCAGTACGACATCTTCTGTCGATGGCACAACAGATTCTTCACCATGGTAGTAGTAATAGGTTTTCAGATATCGTTGTTCTACCTTCTTACGACGCGCCTCATCAATAATAAGTCGAGAAGCATTGTGATCAGAAAAGCCCTCGGCTCCTTGATGTGATCCAACCTTTGAAATGAAAGCAGGCGTAAAAAAGTATTTTGAGCAACATCTTCTGCCTGATGCACGCAACCCATTTTTCTGCATAGCCAGACGTATAACCAATGATGATTATCGGCATATAGATTATGTAGCTGCTCTCGCAGCATGATTTCTTGTACAGACATGAAGGGGAATCCAGAAAAGACGCTGCTGACTCGGGTAGTCGGCTTGTATTACTCTTAGATTATAAATGTTAATGATTCGCATTACCAGCCTGGCAGTGGAAATTCATTCTTATGCTTTGCTCTTGTAAAAAAAAGGCCACGGTCATCAATATGATCGCGGCCTTTTAAATAGATATCCCAATTGTCTAACTAGGATAAAGTCGAACAATTACATTTTGGCTAACGCCTCTTCCACTGCGGAGCCAAACTCAGAGGGTCGCAAAATAATACCGACACCCGCTTTACGTAAAATATCAACCTTTTCAGCTGCGGACTCACCAACAGTCGTAACAATGGCGCCGGCATGTCCCATGGTACGGCCTTTGGGTGCAGTAAGCCCTGCAATATAAGCAAGCACTGGTTTTTTCATGTGATCACGGGCATATTCCGCTCCAGCGGCTTCCTGTGGGCCACCGATTTCGCCAATCATTACGATTAAATCTGTATCAGGATCTTGCTCAAAACGTTCGAGATGGTCTTTGAAAGCGCTACCATTAATTGGATCTCCACCAATACCAACACTGGTACTTATTCCAATTCCTCTGGCCTTCAATTGTGACGCAGCTTCATATCCGAGCGTTCCCGATCGACCAATTAAGCCTACATTGCCTTTCATGTAGATATGACCTGGCATGATACCCATCATTGCTTTACCGGGACTGATGGTGCCAGCACAGTTTGGCCCAGTCAGGCACATACGCTCGGCTTTCATGAAACTACGCATGTATCGTTTCACCCGCATCATGTCCTGGGTCGGAATACCGTCAGTTACACACACACAAAATTTTATACCAGCTTCAGCAGCTTCCATGATGGCATCGGCTGCAAAAGGTGGTGGTACAAATACTGCACTGGCTTGTGCACCTGTGGCCTTGACGGCCTCTTTTACGGTATTAAATACAGGTAATCCAAGATGCGTGTCACCGCCTTTACCTGGCGTTACGCCACCAACGACATTTGTGCCATAGTCAATCATTTCCTGAGCGTGGAATGTACCAATTTTTCCCGTGTAACCTTGAATAATAACGGGTGTTTTTTCGTCTAAAAAGATACTCATTGTTAGTTCCTCTTACTAGTTCTTCTGGGTCTACTAAGATTTAGTGACAGCAATTGATTCTGCAGCAGCAACTGATTTCTCAGCAGCTTCAGCTAAGGTTTCGGCAATGATTAATTTGACGCCACTATCTTCAAGAATCTGACGCCCCTTTTCAACGTTAGTGCCTGACAGTCTAACGATGACAGGTACTTTTACATCGAGCTTAGTCATCGCTTGAATAACGCCCTCAGCTACCCAGTCACAACGGTTAATACCCGCAAAAATATTGACTAAAATCGCATCGACGCTACAGTCTGAAAGCACCAGATTGAATGCCTTAGCCACGCGCTCTGGTGAAGCACCACCGCCAATGTCGAGAAAGTTAGCTGGCTCACCACCAACGTGCTTAATCATGTCCATTGTCGCCATCGCAAGACCGGCGCCATTGATAATACAACCAATGTTTCCATCGAGTCCGACATAGCTTAGGCCGCGATCAGCCGCGTTCATTTCACGAGCATCTTCCTGAGACTTATCGCGTAATTCAGAGACATTGGTATGCTTAAATAGCGCGTTATCGTCAAAACCCATTTTTGCGTCTAATGCAAGAATACGCCCAGCTTTGGTAACAACTAATGGATTTATTTCGACCATGGTGGCATCCAGATCACGAAATGCACGATAGGCCGCTTTGATTGCTTTTACCGCTTCGCTGATTTGTCCCGAACCTAGTTTTAAAGCAAAGGCGACTTGTCTCGCTTGGAAGTCCTGCATACCGATGGCGGGCTCAACTGGAATGCGAATAATGTCGTCTGGATCAGTGTCTTCTATGTCTATGCCACCAGCGGCTGATGCAACACACATAACACCTTCAGTGGCACGATCCAAAACGAATGCAAGGTAGATTTCTCGATCAATTGCGGTACCCGCTTCAACATAAAGACGATAGACCAGCTTACCATTGGGTCCCGTTTGGTTGGTTACCATCCGTTTACCCAGCATATCGTTCGCAGCCGCTAAAACTTCATCTTCAGAATTACAAACTTTAACGCCACCTGCTTTACCCCGCGCACCCGAATGAATTTGAGCCTTTACCACCCAAACTTCACCACCGATTTCTTTAGCACGATAAACCGCTTGTTCAGGGCTATAAGCCAATCCACCCTGAGCAATTGGCATTCCATACTCTGCCAATAAAGCTTTAGCTTGATACTCATGTATATCCATTATCTATACCTCTTCTGTTTCACTTATTTTTGACTTATTTTTTGGCTTGAATAGCTGCGTCAGTATTAACGATGTTTTCAGCCATTTTGGCCGAAGCGGCATCGATCATACGGCCATTGAGCTGTGCGGCACCCTTGCCTTGAACCGCAGCTTCTTTAAGGGCAACCAAGACGGCATTCGCATGTTCGACTTCTTTTTCTGGTGGGGAGAAGACATCATTTGCCAATTCGATTTGTGAGGGGTGAATAGCCCACTTGCCTTCATAACCCAACGCAGCTGCTCGACGAGCGGCATCCATATAACCTTCAGGATCGTTGAAATCTCCAAATGGGCCATCGATTGGACGAATGCCGTAGGCACGACAGGCTACGAGCATTTGTGAAAGGCCGTGGTGCCATTGGTCACCCAAATAATCCGGATTCAAGCCACCAATATTAGTGGTACGGGCACGACAACTAGCGGCATAATCAGCCACACCAAAATGCAATGCTTCCATACGTGGACTGGCGCGGGCGATTTCATGCACATTGGCCATACCCAGAGTAATTTCAATCAGTGCTTCAATACCGATTTTATTGGTGAAACCTTTCGCAGTTTCAATTTGTGTAAGCATGGCATCAACCATATAGATATCCGCTGCGACGCCTACTTTGGGGATTAACAAGGTATCGATTTTGTCACCAGCCTGCTCGACAAGATCAACAACATCACGATACATATAATGTGTATCCAGGCTATTAATACGAATGGAAATGGTTTTACCTTTTCCACGCCAATCGATGTCGTGCAGCGCCTCAATGATATTTTTTCGGGCTTGCACTTTATCACCTGGAGCAACGGCATCTTCTAGATCTAGAAACACATAATCAACGTCGCTATTGGCCGCCTTGTCAAACATACCTGGATTAGACCCTGGCACCGCTAGTTCGCTTCGTTGTAAACGCTGCCGGGCTGGTGGATATACTGTATGGCTCATAATAGTTAGTCCTTTTTATAAAATAAATTGAAATTGATGAGAAGAATATTACTCGCAACTAACCTTTGTAAATTATAATTATATAGTTATAGCTTTTAAGACTTAGCAGAATTATTTATGAATTCATTTATATTTCTTATGAGCGGAGTATACGTTCAGGGTAAGCAGCATGACTATCGCCATACCGACATGAGGCCACATTTTTGCGACTATCAAGGGGAGAAGTGATTTTAAGACAGGCAATAGCCCAATGGTATGAAGCATTAATCAATTAGAAGTAAAAAAATTCTTATTGATTAGAAACTTGAAAAGCTGACTTGAATAAGTTGTTGATTAAGCGCAGAACGCTAGAATTATGGTTGTCTTGTAGTTGATAGGGAGATTTTTTGGTCGGGATAGAATTGATGAAAGTGGTTTTATGGATGTGAAAAAATGATCTTTGTTAACTCAATTTAGTAGGATAGGCAGTCATTCACAAAGTCACAAGCGACCGCTAATGTCGGTCAAGGCGCAGACAACACAGCGTATAAACAATTATCCGAAATACTCCCTTAAGTGATTTACTCTATCAGAGCAGTGACCAAAAAATAGACGAAAACACTGCCCAGCCAAATATCAATAAGCAAATATAGATAAAAGAACTTTCGCTTTTCTGGATCCTTTGCCACTGATAAAGTGAGATATAAAAACAGCGATAATAAAGCTAACAATACAATAACAAAATGCATAATTTTTTTCAGCCAATCGGTTAATATTTTTGAAAATGCGTAAAACTAGACGCTCAAGGTTAAGGGCTCTCGCACCTTGCGGCCGCAATGGCAGTCAGATTCACTAAGCCCCGAACTGTAATTGAAGAAGTCGCAATATGCGCTGCAATATCACAGCCCAATAATATAGGCCCTAGCGTAATACCACCCCCTAGTACTTTAAGCATGTTACTGGTGATATTAGCAGCATCTAAATTTGGCATGACCAGTAAGTTCGCCGATCCTTTAAGATCAGAATTGGGAAAGACTTTATCTCTGATTTTAGATGATATGGCAGCATCTGCATGCATTTCGCCATCCACCATCAACTCAGGATCAAGTTCATTAATTAACTTAAGTGCCTGTCGCATTTTTAGCGACGATTCGGAATCACGACTGCCAAAATTAGAATGAGACAATAAAGCAACTTTAGGTTTAAGGCCAAACCGCTTAATCTCTTCTGACGCTCTTATAGTCATTTTAGCAATTGCTTCCGCCGTTGGGTTTGGCGTAACTTGTGTATCACACATAAATATTGTATTGCGGCTTAAGATCAGCCCATTTAAGGAAGAGACTTCATTAATACCTGTGCCTTGCTGAGTGACACTCAACACGCGCTTTAAGTGTCGATGAAAACGACCGATCGTGCCACAAATCATCGTGTCAGCTAATCCCATTTTGAGCATTAGTGATGCTTGGATCGTGGTACTGGTGCGAACCATATCGCGTGCTTCTGTGAGTGATTGTCCTGACCGTGCAGCAATAGAATGATACAAAGACCACCACGTTTCGTCGTCATTATAATCAAGGATTTCAAAGTCGACCCCAGGTCTCATTTGTAAACCGTATTCTGCTATCAAACGAGTCACGACATCGGGTCTTGCCAATACAATCGGGTAACATAGTTTTTCTAAAACGATATTTTCAACTGCCTGCAAAACAGTGGGGTTTTCACCTTCGGCAAACACTACTTTTCTGCGCTGTTCACGGGCCTTGTCAAAAACAGGCTTCATAAACATGCCGGATCTGAATACGAAGGACGTTAATTTAGATCGATAAGCATCCATATCTTTGATCGGTTGCGTTGCAACACCAGAGTCCATTGCTGCCTGCGCAACTGCAGGTGCTATCGCTAAAATTAGCCGTTGATCAAACGGTTTAGGAATCAAGTACTCTGCTCCGAACGTCAACGATTCTCCATGATACGCATTAGCGACGACATCATTTGTCCCAGCCCGAGCCAGTTTTGACAATGCTTCTACACAGGCAACTTTCATGGCTTCATTAATTTCGGTAGCACCTACATCTAATGCGCCACGAAAAAGAAATGGAAAGCATAAAACGTTGTTCACCTGATTGGGGAAATCTGAACGGCCTGTGGCAATAATAACATCAGGTCTGACTTTTTTAGCTAGGTCAGGATCGATTTCAGGCGTGGGATTCGCCAAAGCAAAAACAATCGGTTTAGCACTCATTGATTCAAGCACTTCTGGCATTAATAAATTACCTGCCGATAGACCCAAAAATACATCAGCTCCCACCATAGCTTCAGCTAAAGTTCGCATGGGTGTATCTCTTGCAAATGTCTGTTTATATTCATCCATTGACTGTATTCGGCCCTCAAAGACAACGCCGTCCAGGTCCGTAACAATAATATTATTCCTATCTAAACCCATAGACACTAATAAATTTAAACAAGACAGTGCGGCTGCACCCGCACCAGAGGCGACCAGCTTTATCTGTTTTATATCTTTACCGACTACCGTCAATGCGCTCATCATAGCTGAAGCTACGACAATAGCAGTGCCGTGTTGATCGTCATGAAAGACAGGAATAGATAGCCGTTCTCTTAGATACTTTTCGACATAAAAACAATCAGGTGCTTTGATATCCTCTAAGTTAATGCCACCAAATGTCGGCTCAAGTCTTTCGATTGTTTCTGCCAGTAGCATGGGGTCGTTTTCATCAATTTCTATATCAAACACATCGATACCGGCGAAACGCTTAAACAATACGGCCTTGCCTTCCATCACGGGTTTAGAAGCCAAACTACCAATATTACCCAGCCCTAACACTGCAGTGCCGTTAGTGATTACACCCACTAAGTTTGCTTTGCCGGTATACAGACGGGCAGCCATTGGGTCAGCGACAATTTCTTCACAAGGATATGCGACGCCTGGCGAATAGGCCAAAGCCAAATCTTGCTGCGTTGTAAGCGGGGTCGTCGCCTCTATTTGTAGCTTTCCTGGTGTTGGATATAAGTGGTAATTAAGTGCTTTGTTGCGATATTCATCTGCCGCCATAATTTTATCTCCAAACCGTTTTCAAAAGGTATGATTAATTATAACGGAATATGCCATTTGGTGTGAAATATTGCCTAGGATCTGTTGCAATTTAAGTTCGCTCAAAGCCTCGCTCGGGCTATACTGTTTTTTTGTATTATCATTGGCGCATGAAGTTTACCATTCAGATTAACACAGGACCTTATACCCATCAGGCCTCTGATACTGCGTACCAGTTTACTTGTGCGGCTTTAAAAGCGGGTCATTCTATACACCGTATATTTTTTTATCATGATGGCGTGAATAACAGCTCAATGTTCAACGTGCCACCAAGTGACGATCGAAATATTCAACAGCTATGGTCAACACTGGCTGAGCAGAACTCAATCGATATGGTGGTTTGCGCAGCTTCAGCTCAACGCCGTGGTATTCTCGATCAAAGAGAGGCTCGCCGTCACGCTAAACCTGCTGCTAATATTGCACCTAATTTCACTATTTCAGGTCTCGGTCAATTGATTGAAGCCGCTATCGTGTCTGATAGACTGCTCATATTCGGTGATTAGGTCTTAATGAATATTTAATAAGGATTTTTGGTAAGTAATATGTCTGTCTCTAAATCTTTTGTTTGTATCAATCGTAAAGCGCCCTATGGAACAATTTACGCGCTCGAAGCATTAGAAGTGGTTTTAATTGCAGGGGCATTTGAGCAACAGGTAAAACTGATTTTCATGGATGACGGGGTCTATCAGTTGACGCAAAATCAGAATCCCACCGGCATTGGGATGAAAAACTTTTCAAAAACCTTCGCTGCACTCAGTGACTATGATGTTGATGAAATTTTCGTTGATTATGAATCACTTAATCTGCGTGGGCTGGACGTCACCGACTTGCAACAGTTAACGCATGAAACAAGTGAAGGCGAAGAACGGTCGTCTATAAACGTAGTGACGCGCACAGAGTTAGGCGACATTATTGAATCAGCAGATATTCTATTCAACTTTTAATCTCGTTGAACGAATTGTTAGCCGACGTAGAAACTGTCATTAGAATTTATTATTTACAACCATTGAATTGCGACTAACGTTGAAAACTTATCATGCCGACCTTACATACAGTTAACAAATCTCCTTTCGAACGAAATTCTTTAGAGACCTGCCTGTCTTTATGTAAGTCGGATGCGAGTGTTTTGTTAATTGAAGATGCCGTTGTTGGCGCATTGCAAAACACAATTATTTCCGAAAAAATTTTAGAAGCTGTCGAATTTGGCGTTAAAGTTTATGCGTTAAATGAAGATTTGGAAGCAAGAGGACTGCCGCTCAGCCGATTAATTAATGGCGTTAGTATCGTAGATTACGCTGGGTTTGTTGATTTAGCCGCCAAGAACACTAAAGTTCAATCTTGGCTATGATTTAAACTATAACGGCTGAATTTAGTATAATATATTAAAGTTAAAATAGGGTAAGCACTATCATGTCATTAGATGTAAACGGCGTTAACTATGAAACTGATGAAGAGGGATATCTCGCCAATTTAAACGATTGGACCGTTGATATTGCCAAAGCGCAGGCAGTCAAAGATGGCGCAAAACTTGAAGAAGCGCATTGGGAAGTCATACATTTTCTTCGAGAGTATTACGACGAATATCAAATCGCACCCGCTGTCCGAATCCTCACCAAGGCCATTGGCAAGCGACTGGGTAGCGATAAAGGTAATAGTAAGTATCTGTATCAACTGTTTCCACATGGACCAGCAAAACAAGCGTGTAAATATGCTGGATTACCTAAGCCAACTGGCTGCATTTAGCATATTTAAAGTAGATGTCCTACTATTACCTTAGCAGCATCGTTGAGTGACTATATTTTTCGCAATTGCGTTTTATTTTGCGGCGGTGGTCATGACTTTAGGCTTGGGACACAAAATTTATCAGTATTGGTCGACGCCAGCCCCGTTTAGAATTCCCATAACACCAGCACCGTCGACCCTTCCCGGCGTGGTACTGCGAATGTTGGCCGAGATATTTCTATTTAAAAGTTTGTTTAAAGCCAATAAATGGATCTGGATACTGGGCTGGGTATTTCATGCCTCTTTAGGGCTCGTCATGTTGCAACATATTGTTTATTTCCAGCAGCAGCCACCTGTTTGGATTTATCAATTACAACCCTACACTCAGTTTGCGGCTTATCCGTTACTGGTTAGTCTCAGCGGGCTTCTATTAAGACGATTTATGGTTGATCGCATCCGCTACATATCATCTCCCTCAGACTTCTTAATGTTATTCCTTTTAATTGTAATAGCATCTTCTGGTTTGTTGATGATGCTTTTTTGGACGCCTAATTTGTACGAGGTACAACAGTATTTTACCGGCTTACTTCGACTAACCATTAATCCATTACCTGATCACTTGTTACTTTATTTACATTTGCTTCTAGTCGTTTTTTTGCTACTCATCTTCCCGTTTAGTAAATTACTCCATGCGCCAGGGATATTTTTTAGTCCGACGCTCAATCAGGCAGATAACGCAAGAAAGAAACCTCACCCATCACCCAAAACGGGTAATGACAACAATGGCTAATCGCGAGTACACAGTACCTCAATTGTTTAAACACATTGAGACGCCTAAAATTGAGCCTGATTCAATGCAATTGCCTGGGCCATTCAAAGCGAAGTCAAATCATCAACAGGCGCTGGGTTTTCCAGATGAACTAGTCGACAACTGGCAACAAAAGGCCATTGACGCAATGGGGCAAGCCGTTAAGCAATCGAGGGGGCTTCGGGTATTTCTCGATTCATGCGTCAAATGTGGCGCCTGCACCGATAAATGCCATTACTATTTAGGGTCTGCTGACCCCAAAAATATGCCTGTCGCAAGGCAAGATTTATTCCGTAATGTTTATCGGAAATATCATACACCTGCCGGTCGATTCCTCAGTAAGCTTGGGCTCGATTGGCTGATTGGTGGCCAGGAAATGAATCAGTCTGTACTCGATGATTGGTATAACTATTATCATCAATGTTCAGAGTGTAGGCGCTGCACTGTTTACTGTCCTTACGGTATTGATACCTCAGAAATTACGATGGCAGCTAGAAACATTATGTCTAAAATTGGTGTTGGCCAAAAATATAGCACCGAGGTCATCAGTAAAGTTTATCAGGTGGGTAATAATTTAGGATTGCCTGAAGCGGCCTTGCAAAACACTCTAGAGGGTTTAGAAGAAGATATTGAGGAAGAAACAGGCATTTTTGTTAAGTTACCGCTTGATCAGGTGGGTGCTGATATTTTATTAGTCGCGCCCTCAGCAGATTTTTTTGCTGAACCACATGTTGACGGTCTAATTGGTTATGCCAAGGTACTTCACGAATCAGGGATTAGCTGGACATTCAGTTCCAAGGCTTCCGAGGCAGCCAACTTCGGCCTATTCATTGGTAACGAAGACAGCATGCGAAAGATAGCGTTACGCATTCGTGAAGCGGCTATTGATTTAGGTGTTAAACGAATCGTTTTTGGTGAATGCGGTCATGCCTGGCGAGTGGCCTACAATTATCTTGAGACGCTAGCGGGACCGTTCGATTTCCTTGATACAAGTTATCCTATGCCACAACATATTTGCGAATTCACCCATGACTTAATTCAGCGCAATCAGTTAGTACTTGACCCATCTCGTAACGATGATAAGACGGTTACCTTTCACGATTCCTGTAACGTCGCACGTGCATCCAATATGGGTGGCATATCTGGTGGCCAGTTTTCAGTTCCAAGAGACATTATTAAAGCCGTTTGCAACCGCTATGTTGATATGGCTAAAGACACAACCCATGAGGCCACATTTTGTTGTGGTGGTGGCGGCGGATTACTCACCGATGATTTAATGGAAGTGCGCGTCAAAGGTGCACTCCCCAGAATGACAGCTTTAAATAATGTCGTTGAAGAGCACGGCGTTACTCATATGGCAGCTATTTGCGCTATTTGTAAATCACAATTTAGCAAGATACTGCCCGTGTACGGCATGAGCATGGATATGATTGTGAGCCTGCATCAGCTGGTTGGCAACGCCATTATTTTAACCGGGCAGAAGGAAGTCACTCATCAAAAAAACGAAAACCAAAATCATTAATTATAGTGTTTATGATGTTTGCGTCGTTTTCCTGCGCGCTGACTGATAACACCAAGCAGATCACAATTAGCCCGATTAAGTACAACATCAACCTTACTCTCGTTAAATGAGCGTAATCGATAGTCGTCACCCTCAATTATTAATTGCCGTAAGATTACGTCATCCTCAGCTTTTGCAACGACGAAACAGCCCGTCTTTAACTGCCCACCCGGATCAACGATAATGATATGGCCATCTTCAAATTCAGGTGACATATCATCACCAATCACCCGCAGGGCGAAGGGTTCGCTGCTACCACAACTACCAGTCTCAATCATTAACATTATTTAACTCTGCCTGCCTTGATTCAGTTTTACGCTGTTGAATCGCCCACAAGTTGGCATAAATACCTTGTTTCTCAAGTAACTGCTGATGATTACCCTGCTCTTTCACTTCGCCTTTATCTAGCACTAAAATATTATCAGCGTCCACAATGGTCGATAATCGATGAGCAATAACTACCGTCGTTTTATTATGTGAGATTTTATACAACGCGGACAGTATATTTTTTTCCGATTGGCTATCAAGGCTTGAGGTAGCCTCATCAAATACTAATATTGGCGGGTTTTTAAGTAAGACCCGGGCAATGGCTACACGTTGTTTCTCGCCACCAGATAACTTCAAACCACGCTCACCTACGACGGTTGAGTAACCCTCCGGTAGGGATTCAATAAAGTCGTGAATGTCAGCCAGTTGTGCAGCCTCCATTACTTCTTGTTCTGTGGCATCTGGCTTGGCATAACGAATATTATAAAGAATACTATCGTTAAACAACACTGTGTCCTGCGGTACGATGCCGATCGAATGTCGAAGACTCTCTTGAGTTACTTTGGCAATACTCTGGCCAT
Organism: Gammaproteobacteria bacterium; assembly: GCA_051277905.1. GTDB lineage: Bacteria > Pseudomonadota > Gammaproteobacteria. Next base: position 42,825 of record JBNMQI010000004.1, read on the forward strand.
TTAACAATATATCACCCTGTTGAATATCATAAAAACGAAACAGCAATCGAGCAATAGTAGACTTACCCGCACCAGAAGGCCCAACAATGGCTAACTTTTTGCCATCTTCCACTTTGAAACTAACGTTATTGAGTATCTGTCGATTGCCGTCATAATGAAAATTGACGTGCTTAAACTCAACACTAGCACTATTCAGAACCAAGGGTTTAGCGTCAGTGACATCCGTTATTTCAATCGGCTTTTGTAATAGCTTTATGACCATATCCATGTCGGCAAGCGCATATTTTAGCGATCGATAAATAATGCCCAGAAAGCTAAGCGGCAGAAATAACTGCAACATCATGGTGTTGATCAAGACTAAATCACCCAGAGTTAGCTCATCGTTCTGAACGCCTTCTGCCGCTAGAAACAGAATGCCAGTCACGCCTATGGCGATAATCGCAGCCTGGCCAAAGTTAAGCATCGACATTGTGTTCTGGCTATTAACGGCAGCATCTTCCCACTCGCCCATCGTATTACGATAACGATTTATCTCATGGCTATCGTTATTGAAGTATTTGACTGTTTCATAATTCATTAAACTATCCATAGCTCGGCCATTGGCACTAGAATCAAGCGCATTCATTTCGTGCCGATAGTGCATTCGCCACTCTGTAACCAATAGTGTAAATCCAACATACAGAATGACTGTTACAAAAGTGACGATTGCGAATTCGTAACTGTATTGACTAAATAAAATGGACGAAACGAGTACAAATTCAGCTGCAGTGGGAATAATATTAAATACTAAATAATTCAGAATAGAGCTAATACTTTGTGCACCTCGAACCATGTCTCGGGAAACTGCACCTGTATTCCTGCCGAGATGATATCGTAACGATAAATTATGAAGATGAGTTAGTGTCGTAACCGATAAGCTATTCATAGCGTGATATCGAACGCGCGCAAACAATGCATCACGTAACTCGTTGAAGCCTGAATTAAGGAAGCGCAGAACGCCATATAGACTCAGGAAAATAATGGGTAAAACAGCTATTTGCCCACCGTCGGTATCGAGTGCATCTACAATATACTTAAGCACAATAGGAATTCCAACCATCGCAAGTTTAGATACAACTAAACAACCCAACGCCAGTATCACCCGACCTTTATAAGACCAAACAAAAGGAAACATTTGTTTCAGGTTATTCCAGTCTTCCCGATTGCCCTGCACCTTTTCGGTACGACCTGCTGCTGGATTCATTACTTAAATTCTGCTCATTTTAATGCAATATGGATGACTATTTTTCTATAGCCTATTTCTTAGGCCCATAAAAAAAGCAGAACTAAAATAGTTCTGCTTTTTTAAAGAGTCAGCTATCAAAGATAGCAACTCAACAATAACGACTCTGATGAGTCACATCGAAAATCATTAGCTTATAGAGCTACGATGTTCTCTGCTTGCGGACCTTTCTGCCCTTGAGTCACTGTGAATTCAACTTTTTGGCCTTCAGCCAAAGTTTTGAAACC
>JBNMQI010000005.1:0-43201 GCA_051277905.1 Gammaproteobacteria bacterium
CGCACTGATTCTGAACTTTTAGCGCCAACGGTCGTTAGGTGCCCTGTCGCAATAATAGGCACGAGATGGCCAGAGGCTTTTTTAATTTCAACTTGCTTTATTTTCGCTAACGCAAAAATGCTTTGATAATGATCACTGATTGCCTGTTGCAGGCTCTGTCGTTTTTCTGATCCACTCTGCCCTGCTTCGCTAAGTAGTATATCTCTCGGTCTTAAATAAGGGATCGCACAAACAATGGCTTGTGGCTGGCCCTGTGCATTACTTAAGGTAATCACCTGGTCATCAATATTTGCCAATGCACCGGGAATAACGTGGGTGTTTAAACAAGCGAGCAGTTCTTTGGATTCACCCAGTGTTGCGACAGAATCATGGTTGCCGCCCAGTATAATGAGGTGAATGCCAGTGGTCTGAAGTTTTACGATGAATTGGTTATACAGTTGGCGTGCATAGCTCGGTGGTGAGCCTGTATCAAAAATGTCACCTGCGACGATGATTGCCTGAACGTTCTGCTCAATCGCGGTATCAATAAGCCATTGTAAGAATTGCTGGTGTTCAGCTTGGCGGCTTTTACCCATGAAATATTGACCCAAATGCCAATCGGAGGTATGGATTATTTTAAACAAACTCTCTTCCATAAGAAGTAACATCGCCTTATATTATTGCTAGTCTGCAATCCTACACGCTTTTCATTTAATGAAGAAAATACTACGCCTCTATATTTTCCGGCAGATTGTTATCATACTGAGATTTTTTACTATTACAGATGCCAGCATAGTGTATAGAAACAAGCTTGGCGTCTGTAAATAAACCCATTTATAACGGCACTAAAAGCAGCCCGAACACATAACTTTTTCGAACTATTGCGATTTGTCCGTGCGTAAGATTTTTGATCAGGTAAAATAACGCGCTTTTCGCGCTTTTATCAGCTCGAAAAGGGTTAATTTAACGTTAAACACTAGTTTTGAGTCAAAAAGGTTTTATGGGTATGAGTGATAGCAATTCAATCAAAGAAATGAAGCGTAGAAGAACCTTCGCGATCATTTCACACCCTGACGCGGGCAAAACGACGGTGACCGAGAAATTACTGCTTTTCGGTAAGGCGATTCAAATGGCTGGTACCGTTAAAGGTCGAAAGGCTGCGCGTCACGCGACCTCTGACTGGATGGAGATGGAAAAGCAGCGCGGCATTTCGATTACTTCTTCTGTGATGCAGTTTCCGTATAAGGACTGCATGATCAATCTGCTCGATACTCCAGGGCATGAGGACTTTTCAGAAGATACTTACCGCACACTAACCGCTGTTGATTCGGCATTAATGGTTATCGATTGTGCGAAAGGCGTCGAGGAGCGCACCATCAAATTGATGGATGTCTGTCGCTTACGGGATACGCCCATTATTACGTTCATCAATAAGCTCGACCGCGAAGGTCGCGATCCGATTGATTTACTCGACGAAGTTGAAGACGTACTTAAAATTCGCTGTGCACCTATTACCTGGCCCATTGGCATGGGTAAACGACTCAAAGGTGTATTTCACCTACTAAATAATTCGGTGCATTTATTTTCGCCTGGCGATAATGAAAAAATCACATCCGGCGAGGTCATCGAGGGCCTTGATAACCCTAGGTTGGATGAAATACTGGGTTCTATGGCGAATGAGTTTCGAGAAGAGATTGAACTAGTGCGCGGCGCGTCTAGTGTGTTCGATTTAGATAGCTATTTGAAGGGTGAATTAACGCCTGTGTTTTTTGGCTCGGCTATCAATAACTTTGGCATGGCTGAGTTACTCGATGCCTTCAATTTTTATGCACCTGCGCCAATGCCGCGCGCTACCCGTACTCGCGTGATTGAACCCGATGAAGAAAAGCTAACTGGTTTCGTTTTTAAAATACAGGCCAACATGGATAAACAGCATCGTGATCGTATCGCTTTTATGCGCATATGCTCTGGAAAATATACTCGCGGTATGAAGGTAAAGCATGTTCGCATCGGTAAGGACATGAAGATCCCCGAAGCGCTTACCTTTATGGCCTCTGATCGGGACAATGTGGAAGAGGCGCATACCGGCGATATTATTGGTATCCATAACCACGGTACCATTCGCATTGGCGATACTTTCACTATGGGTGAAGACCTCGCATTTACCGGCATACCGAATTTCGCCCCAGAACTATTCAGGCGTGCGCGGTTAAAAGATCCATTAAAAATGAAAGCCCTACAAAAAGGTTTAACCCAATTGTGCGAAGAAGGCGCTACCCAGTTATTTAAGCCATTGGCCAATAATGACTTAATTCTTGGCGCGGTTGGTGTTTTACAGTTTGAAGTAGTGGCACATCGGCTAAAAGATGAATATGGGGTTGAGTGCTTATTTGAGCACGTGAACGTCAATACGGCGCGTTGGGTCACTTGTAGTGATGAAAAGATACTCAACGACTTCAAAAATAAGCTGCGTCTTCACCTGGCGGTAGATCACGCTGGTGATTTAACTTACGTGGCACCTTCAAGAGTTAATCTGGCCATGACTCAGGAACGCTGGCCCAAAGTTGAATTTCTGTCAACACGTGAACATGGCATTTACGATTAATAAATCTGGGCTCTTGTTACTGATGTTTGCCAGCCAAGCGCTGGCGGCACCGGTTGGGCTGAATACGCGGGATCAAAACCCGATGTTTCAAGCTTATTACTTGCCAAGTATCGATTTAAATTTTCATCAAGGCTGGCAAGTCTCTCATTCGGTTTATCTCACCAACGCATTTCAAAGTATTCAGCACGGCAACGAAACACTCATAATTGATACTGAAAACTATCGATATGATTTCTCTATCGGTTATCAGCAAAACAAGTGGCGGTTATCGGCTACATTGCCACTTATATTTAACGAAGGTGGCAGTTTTGATAATGCTATAGAAGACTGGCACAGTTTTTTCGGACTGCCACAAGGGGGACGCACATCTAGCCCACACAACCAACTAGACATCAATTACACTAAAAATGGACAAACATTTTTTAACCAAACTAAGTCAACGAATGATATTGCTGATATCGCGGTCTCACTTTCCTATACGTTAGCAAACACCGATAAAAATCTGAGCGCCATTTCGTTTGCAATCGACCTACCAACCGGGTCCAAAGAAAATATTTCGGGTAATGAATCCGTTGATGTTGGACTGTGGTTAACTCAAGCCTATAAAATATCTCCTTTGAATCGTTTATATGGCCTTTTCGGCGTCAGTCTGCCCGGCCAAGGTGGCCAACTGGAGTCACTTCAAGCCTCAACTATTTGGGTTGGCCAGATAGGTATCGAACACCAGCTCTATACTGACTGGAGCGCTATTCTCCAATTCGACGCCCATACTGCCTTTATTGAAGACAGCCAATTAAAACCTCTGGGTAATTCACTTCAGGTTCAAATCGGGCTACGGGTGAATAAATTAACCGAAAATTATGATGTTGATTTATTTTTCTCTGAAGACATTTCAGTTGGCTCTGCACCCGATATCACTATCGGGTTTAGACTTTACCGAAATTATTAGACCTACAATATCCCCTACAAAGACACCTTTATAAAGAGAACCGGTCAACTAGGTTACTCAAACTCTGAGCCGTTTCATTCAACTTACTAATTGACGAAGCATGTTTTTTAGCTGTATTTTCAGTCTCTTCAGCTAGGTTTCGTATGTTTTGCACATTCATATTAAGTGACTCGACAGTGGATTGCTGTTGGTGGCTAGACTCGACAATCTGTTGATTCATTTTATTAATCATCTCAACTGATTCTGTAATGCTAGTGAGAGCCTGTTCAGAGCTTTCTGACGCCTTAACATTGAGATCAACTTGCGTGCGGCCGTCTTCAATCGAACGCGCACCCTGCTTAGTGCTGGCTTGTAACCGACCGATAAGTTTTTCGATTTCATCCACCGAATCACCAGTACTATTCGCCAGATTCCGAACTTCATCAGCAACCACGGCAAATCCACGGCCACTTTCACCCGCTCGTGCGGCTTCAATTGCGGCATTTAAGGCAAGTAAGTTTGTTTGCTCTGCAATACTTCTTATGACATCGATCACCGACCCAATATTTTCACTATCATTCTTGAGTAGCTGCATGGTTTCAAAAGTTTCATCTATCTTTTCAGATAACTGACTTGAAACTACGCGAGATTCGGCCACAGTTTGCTGCCCCATTTCGACAGCTAAGCTGGCTGCCTGAGCGGCTTGTGCAGCAGAATCTGCACTATTAGCCATTTCTCTTGTGGCTTTGGCTAATGCTTCAGTTGCCAATACCATTATCTCGGTTTCACTTTTTTGTGCGTCTAGTGCCTGACAGGATTGCTGGGAAGTATCATTGAAGAAAGTAGCGTTAGCCAAGATATTCTGACCCGCTTTTGACATGTCTTTGACATTGTTTCGCAATGTTTCAATTAAACTATTTAATCCGTGGATCACTTCCTGAAGCTCACCCAAAGACCCTTCGTCATTGACTGTTTCAGTCAAGTCATTACTAGCAACTCTTTTCACACCCCGCACGAAACGCTCCAAGGGTTTAACTAATCGTCGATAGACAAATAACGCGGCCACGGCACAAAGTAAGACGGCCAATATAGAAACACCCAATAGAATTAGTGGTACAAGTTTGGCTTCTTGCTCTGCTTTTTTAGCACGGATCTCAGCCTCTTCAAGTCGGCTAATGTCATCCGTTGAAACAAAAGACTGCATTTTTTCTACTGATCGGCTAACACTTTTAGACACGTCTGGAATGGTACTAAGCGAGGCGCCCAACTCCACAAGCACGGTCGATAATTGTTCAGTAAATCCAGTCATCTTTTGGTTTGAGCGGTTCACCATACCGAGTGAATGATCGAGGACTTGCTTTGCTTCAATGCTGACTGCACGACTTTTAGCCACGGAATTTTCAGCACTATGAGCCGTACTATTTGCCTGCTCTGAAATATTACTGGCCAATATACCGATAGCGTCCTGGAGCTCCTTAGACATGCTGAGCAATGCTCGCCCTGCAGTTACAAGTTGTTTATCTAACTCATCGGGAACTTGTGTGCCTTTCAACTTTGAGAGCTTTCTAAATAATTGCCTATAATCACGAATCGATTTTTTAATATCTATAGCTAACCTTCTTGTGTCATTTGGCGCATCTATTTTTGCAAGGGATTTCGTAATTAAGCCAATTTTACTAAACACAATCTGAGTATCTTCTTTTGCGGTTTTAAGCGCTTCATCTGAACCATTAATGAATTCAAAATAGGAAGTGTAGGAGTGCAACGTGTAATACTGTGCCTCTTTTGCGTTGAACTGTAATTCTTGCATGTGGGTAGTCAGCAGCTTCAGTTGACTCGCAAGCGTACGGGTTGTCTCGCCTAACAAACTGAGGCTATCACTTTGTTGGCTATTGGTTTCATTGACTTTTTTTAGACCGCGATCTATGTCTTTACTCACACTTGAAACCGCTTTTAATTCATCTTCCAGCTCACGTAGCTTTGAAAATAGGGCTTCTGATTTAACCAATGCTTGAATTTGCGTATCGATCTCACCAAGTGCGCTGACTGACTGATTAATACCCTGTCGTATATCGTTGGATTCAGTACGCAAGAAATCGAGACTATCAGCCATTCGACTCGTTCCAAATAATCCAATGAAAGCAGTAATCAATAGTAAAACGATCATCAAACCTATGCTTGAATTGATAATCAAGCTAATACTAATTGGTTTTTTCAATGTCACTCTCCACGAAGTTGATAGTTTGTCGTTAAATCGACCATGACAGACTAAACTTAAACACTATCAAAAAATTCCTTGAAATGACTATTTTATAAAAATTATGAAACATTAATTCAGTCGATACTAAACACTGAAAATTAAGTAAACGATAGGAAGGATGATTAATGATCAGTGCCTGCTTTTTTGTCGGCAATTGCGCTAATGCCAAAATGAATTCAGTTAGCGCGACGTTAAGCTAGTTAATCCATCATTCAGAGCTTTTAGACGCGGGGAGCCAGTTTTTTCTGGGCGGTGGCAAAGCATCACCATTAGCTGATAATTTCGGTGTATTTAGTCAATGCTAATTAAAGGAAATAATACTCGAAGTGCTTGGCTCAGGCTGTTAAGCCATCGAACCAAATGTTTACGATTTTGTTGCCCGTTGCGTGATTCTTAACCCATCGATTAATATTAGTAGATTAAATCTAGTTGGTTCAGCCTTGAATATTTTTCCACCATTGTTCGAAGGCTATTTCTTCAAAGGACAGTACATCACCGAGCCCGCCACTCAGTTCTTGCCAGACCGGTAATGCACTTTGTGACATTGAAATGATGAGAGGGATATCTTCGGCAATAGCATTTAAAATATCATCGACCAAACCTTTACCACTCTGCTCCAAAGCGCCAAATTTTTCGATTACAATAAGATCAAGTTGACTGTCAATAACTTCTCGAATAATGCTTGAAGTACCCGCCAATACTGACGTGTCGAGACCGCAAATAGTGCCATTACTTCTTGGACGAGAAATGGGTAGACGTTCGTTTGTCGCTATATCGATGGCATCGAGACCTGCAATATTGCCCTCTTCATCAAAAATGGCAGTCTGTAAAATACCGCCTATACGCGTTTTTAGAACTTTTTGCTTTTCGGCAAATTTGAATAATGCCATCCTGTCGACAGTATCGGAAGAATAGACAGCGGCAGCAAATCGGGCAGTGGTTTTTTCAGTTATCATAGTTAAGAGATTATCATAGCCAATCGTTCATGTGCATTACCTAGGTCATTTAAGCCAAAGTTGACACTGGCTTGGTGCTGGAGTGTAAATCTCATTTTAGTGAGCTATCAAGATGCCGTTGACTGTTTCTAACGTTTCATTAAGCAACTTATGTTAATTCTTTTCCTGTAAACGACCTTATTTTTCTTCGTTCCTGTTTGTTTGGTTTATGGTCACTTTGAGGCCTTGCTAAAGCTGCTAGCTTACGTTGTTGCACCTGATGTTCGCGCAGGACTTTACTGGCATCTGTTTCAAGGTAAAGCAGTTGGGCAATTTGGGCCGAACCACGTTTATCACCTAATTGCTGTACGATGACTTCAAAACGTTCAACACCCCGAATAATTTCAAAACAGTCAGCAACTTTCACTGCCCGTGACGACTTCACACGTTGTCCTAATATATTTACTTTGCCAGCACTCACTGCGGCGCAGGCCAGTGCTCGAGTCTTGTAAAATCGGGCAGCCCATAGCCAGCGATCAAGCCTTGTTTTATTTTCTAAGTCAGCCATGTGGTTTTGTTTAACTCCTTCGTCATTGTTTCAAATCATCAATTTAAAACTGAATTATTTACCTCAGTAGGGTCTTGCAGCATCTAAATCAAACCGTATGTATTTTTTATTGGCGATAAGCTGTCAAGGTCATCTTTACTGATTAATAGCCCTCTTTGTTGAAGTAAATCGGGAAGGGGCAATAGATTTCATAATCAAGGCCTTTAACACGATCTTACTTAAAGAGTAATAATAGACTAATTATCATGCGTAGGTTAACCCAAGTTTCAAATGAGGATTGCAACTGATAGTTTATCGCTCACAACTCGTTATGAAAAAAATGATGGTTTTGGGAGGGCACTGAAGCAGTGTGAGGCTTTTGATTTTTGATTGACCAATAAAAAGTTAATGGCCTTAAATCGACGTTATTTTGCGTTTAATTATTTAAACAATTAAGTCGAGCCGACTGATCCATCCAATGTGACCTCAAAGGACACACTGGATGGATAACGACAATTAACGAGGGATAGTGTTACTTTGAAATGGATACGAGCATTTTGTTCAACTTGGCAACGAAACTGGCTGGGTCTTCAAGTTGTCCACCTTCTGCCAATAACGCTTGATCAAATAAAATGTCTGACCAATCATCAAACTTTTTCTTAGATTTTTCAGCATCCATTTTTTTCACAATCGGATGATCGGGATTGATTTCCAAAATTGGCTTCGAGGATGGCATCGCGTGTCCTGCCTCTTTCATAATGCGTTGCATATGCATCGCCATGTCTTGTTCATTAAGAACAATACAGGCCGGCGAATCGGTCAAACGATTTGAAACACGAACTTCAGCCACTTTTTCATCAAGAGATTTCTTCATCCGCTTGACGAGCTTTTCAGACACTTTTGTTTTTTCTTCTAGTTCTTTTACAGAATCTTCATCCTTGCCTAGATCAAGCTCACCCTTAGCAACAGACTGTAGCTTCTTACCGTCAAATTCCATCAAGTGTGACGTTAACCATTCGTCAACTCGGTCTGACAACAAAATAACTTCGATACCTTTCTTTTTAAATATTTCAAGATGCGGACTATTTTTAGCCGCTGAGTAAGAATCGGCTGCAATGAAGTAAATTTTTTCCTGCCCTTCTTGCATACGTGAAATATAGTCATCGAATGAAACTGTCTCATCTTGAGAACTACTATGGGTTGTTGTAAAACGCAATAATTTGGCGACTCTTTCACGGTTAGGAGTATCTTCGGCGGGACCTTCTTTCAATGCTTTACCGAACTCAGTCCAAAACTTTTGGTATTTTTCAGGGTCGTTCTTAGCCACTTTTTCCAACATACCCAATACTTTTTTGACTGAACCCGTACGGATACTGTCAATTACTTTACTACCTTGCAGAATTTCTCGTGAAACATTAAGCGGCAGGCTGTTAGAGTCAATTAAACCACGGACAAAACGTAAATAGCGTGGCATTAACTGTTCATTATCTTCAAGAACGAAGACGCGCTGAACATAAAGTTTGATACCGTTACGGGTTTCACGATCGTATAAGTCAAAGGGTGCGCGGGCTGGAATATACAATAAAGAGGTGTATTCGTTAGTACCTTCTACACGGTTATGGCTCCAATCGATTGGATCTTCGTAGTCATGAGCAACGTGCTTATAAAATTCTTTATATTCTTCGTCTTTAATGTCTGACTTGGCACGTGTCCATAATGCTGAGGCCTGATTAACTGTTTCTTCTTCGATAACAGTCTCACCACCTTCTTCTGCGGCTTCGGTTGTTCTGTCCATTACAACAGGGAAGTCGATATGGTCAGAGTATGAAGTGATAATTGAACGCAGTTTCCAGTCATTTAAAAATTCGTCTTCGCCTTCGCGTAACTTAAGCACTATTTCTGTGCCCCGTGTCGCCTTGTCGATAGACTTAATATCGTATTCACCCTTACCCTTAGAAACCCATTCAACGCCATTGCCTGTTGAGTCGGCTGCTTTTCGGGTTCTTAATGTGACTTCTTCAGCAACAATAAAAGAAGAATAAAAACCAACACCAAATTGGCCAATTAAGTTGGCATCGCTTTTTTGATCACCCGTAATTGAAGCGAGGAACGATTTAGTACCCGATTTGGCGATGGTACCGATATTATCGATGACTTCTTCGCGGGTCATACCAATGCCATTATCACTAATGATGATGGTCCTTTCTTCTTTATTGAAACTTACTTTGACCTTTAACTCGATATCGTCTTCATAGAGGCTGGCGTCTGATACAGCAGTAAATCTTAATTTGTCACAAGCATCGGAAGCATTTGAAATGAGTTCGCGCAGGAAAATTTCTTTGTTTGAATATAGTGAATGGATCATTAGATCCAATAGTTGGTTTACTTCAGTTTCGAAACCGCGAGTTTCTGCATTAGCTGTTACTGACATACTTAAAATTCCCCAGAATAATTATAGATGGCGACAATATGAGGTTAGTAATGGTTAGTTTCAAGGCTTATTGAGCGTAAAAACCCTATTTTTTGGACGTATATCGCCTTCATATGCCTTGTGGTTATTATGGTATGACTAGTTTGAGCGACTTCGTTTTATTTTATGATCACTGAGGATCGGCTTTAAAAGCACAAATTAATACACCTCAACCTTAACCCAATCTCGATAAGCAACTATTGCACTGCAGGTTTAAGCCACAATTGCTGGATATTTCGATTTAATAGGGCTCGACGAGCTGGGTCTTGAGTAATTCTTAATAATCCTTGATAGATTCGTCTGGCGTCGTCTGTAAGGCCGGATTGCTGAAGGCTTTCGGCAGCATTAAACCGGGCTGTTTGGGCCCAAGGATCCATCGTTGTAGGGCCGGGTAACATAGCTGACTGTAAATAAAGTAGTGCGGCTTCATCAAATTGATTCATGCCTTTGTATGAATCAGCAATCCAAAAGAGTATCTCACGGTGTTGCCTCGGGTCTATTGAGGCAACAAGTAGTAGGTTAAGAAGATTTTTTGCTTGGTTGTGGAGACCGACCGCTTGCATATCAAATAATACTTGAAGAATACGATCAGTATTTTGGGTCGTAGTTGCTTTATACTCGATAATCAACTTTTGCATGATCTCGCTGCCTTCATCGTATCGGCCTCCTAAAATCAATACTCTGGCCTGCCTTAACTGCCAACTGAATTGACTGGTACCCTCCGGATAACTAGTAAGACCTGACATCAGCCTAGTGGCTTCATCAATATCCGCTTTCTTTAATGCTAGATCAACTAGCTGGTACCTGACATTCGACGGAATTTTTCCAGCATTAGCGAAGGTTTTACTACGGTTAAAAAGTTGATCAAGTAAGTTTTGTTTTGTATCTGCAGCTTCATCAAAGCTATTCAAGTAACCTTCTGCAGCCTGTCTTACCACTGTTGTATCTGCACTATTAACGATCAATGATGCAAACAATGATCGCGCTTTTACAGGGGTTATTTTAACGGCATTTTGAGCTAACTCTAGCCATTTTAAGTCGTCACCTACTAGTAACTCAGCGCGATTACCTACTAGCTGGGCGTATTCAATATAGGCATCCCACAAAGTGTCTGGGGATAGCTTAAACAGCTCTAGCGATGAATCATATCCAATTTGAAATAACGCTTCGAGAGCTGCCACTCGATCAACTAAGGACAACTGCTCTGCCGCGAAAAAACTAAGCGCTGCCAAGCTGCTTAATTCATCTTCACTAGTGTCTGAGTGTTTCATTTTAGTGGTGATCAGCTGCCTTAAATTGATCGCTGTGATTTTTTCAGCTTTCAACTGAGCTAATTGTGAAGTGATTTTTGCTTGCCAACTATCCAACCCGTTCAAAAGTTGCGTTGCTAATTCATAACGTTCTGACTGAATAAGTACTGTTGCTCGTAAAATTAACCAATCAGGAGTTTCGTCTTGAAAGTCTTGATCAAATCGCAGCATTGAAACCTGAGCATCTGCCAGTCGGTTGTCTTTAATATAACTAATAATAATCTGGCGTCGCCAAGTTTGCATGTCAGCAGAGGAGTTAGAAGAAGATTGCCATAGTTGTTGACGCAGTAATTTACGCGCCGTGACTGTTTGATTGAGCTCTAAATAAGCATTTATTCGATAGGTCGTGGCCTGATTTTTAAATTGTATGGGTAGGTCATCAGGTAAGCGTTCGATTCTGATTATCAGCTTTTCCCACTGTTGCCATTTACTCAATATGGCGTAACGCTCTTGCTCCCACAAAATCCATTCGTAGAGGTCGATATCAACCTTGGGTTGAGTCTGATCAAGCATTTTCAATGTTAGTGCGGGTGCACCTGAGGAAGAAATGCTTTTTAATAATTCTAGACGTTCATTTGCCCAGCTAATTTTGTTACAACAAAGCAGCAGTAATAAAGTAAGAGAAATTGATTGAAACATGCACATCATCACTCCAGAGAACCGATTAGCCGATGAAATAAAAGCAACATAAATAACTAAAGCAACAATTTAGCCTAAAGAAACTATTGTCAGTACAAAACCATGAAAAGGTTCTTTAATCCTGAACATCGTCACACCTAAACATCTATGCGTCCGTGACATACGACCGCTATGGATGACGGAAGTGCCGTTTTTTCAGGAGCATAAAAACGGCCCGTTCATCCTGAACATCGTCACTCTTACGCATCCATGCGTCCGTGACATACCGTTCATCCTGAACATAAAAAAGGCGCGTTGCTGGAAGCATACGCGCCTTTTATTATGAAATCGGGTTCGATAAACCCGGCCTTATAGCTTTTCTTTAATTCGAGCCGCCTTACCAGTCAATCCACGGAGGTAATACAACTTGGCACGTCGTACTTTACCTCGTCGCTTTACTTTAATTTCAGCAATCATAGGACTATGCGTTTGGAAAACTCGCTCGACGCCTTCACCATGCGAAATCTTACGGACGGTAAATGCAGAATTAATGCCACGACTACGCATTGCAATGACAATACCTTCATAGGCCTGTAAACGCTCACGCTCACCTTCTTTGATTTTGACCTGTACGATCACAGTGTCACCTGGCGAAAAATCAGGAATATCTGACCTTAGTTGCTCAGAATCCAGTTGTGCAATTATGTTACTCATGGTGCTTCCTCTAGAAATATCTATCATTAACAGCGGGTAATCACTGCTGACGAACTCATTTGAATTCGTCTTTAAAATCATTTAACAAGGCTTGCTGGCGATCACCCAGAACCTTAAGCTCTAGTAGATCTGGCCTTCTTTGCCATGTCCTGCCGAGCGATTGACGTTCACGCCAATCCTCAATATGTCGATGATTTCCATTCATCAATACTTCAGGAACTTTCATCCCTTTATATTCCTCAGGTCTCGTATAATGAGGGTAATCAAGCAAACCATCACTAAATGAATCTTGCTGAGCTGATTGTTCATGTCCCAATGCACCTGGAATTAAGCGGGCCATTGCATCAATACAGACCATTGCGGCTAACTCGCCACCACTGATGACATAATCACCAATCGACCATTCCTGATCCACTTCCTTTTGAATCAACCGCTCGTCAATGCCCTCATATCGACCGCATAGAAAAATTACTGATTGAGCATCAACCTGCTTTGCAAGCATGCGCTGATCAACAGGTTTTCCCTGAGGGCTCAAATAAACCAGTTGAGCCAACGGATTTTTTTCTCGTACTACTTGAATCGTCTCTTCTAATGGCTGCACTTTCATTAACATGCCAGGGCCACCGCCGTAAGGTCGATCATCAACCGTTCGATGTTTATCTACGGTGTAATCTCTTGGATTCCAACACTGCAAATCCAACAACTTTTGACTTGCTGCTCGCCCAACTACACCATAATTGACAACTTGTTCAACCATATCAGGAAACAATGTAATGACATCAATTCGCACTATCGTCAATTAACCTGTTAATAATCAGCTTGCCAGTCGACTATCATTAACTTTTTTTCTAAGTCTATCTCTTGAACAATGTCTTTCATAACAAAGGGGATTAATCGTTCTCTATCACCCTTCACTATCATAACGTCACTTGCCCCAGTTTCCATCATTGAATCAATAGTCCCTAGTGCTTCAGCCTGCATTGATTTAACTTCTAAGCCAATCAGATCAGACCAATAATATTCGTCATTTTCTAGTGGCGGTAACTGCTCCGACGAAATATATATTTTGCAGCCAGTTAACGCTGTAGCTTTATCCCTGTCATCGATACCAAAGATATTGGCTATAACATTTTTGCCCTGCAGTCGACCACTGATATCAACATTTTTTAGCTGACCATCAATTTCCAATTGCCAAGGAGTGTAACCAACAATATTTCCACGTGGGTCAGTATTCGAAAATACTCTGACTTCACCTTTAATACCTTGTGCACCAAGAATGTGTCCAACACAAACTGCTTCATCACGTTCTTTTCGGACAGGAAGCATATTTGGTTATAACGACTTTACGCCGCTTTAACAGATCCTTTGATCAAACTAGATACACGGCCACTAGGTTGTGCACCTTTGGACACCCAGTAATCAATGCGATCGCTATCTAAACGCAACGCTTCTTCTTGACCCCGAGCTTGCGGGTTAAAAAAGCCCAAACGCTCGATATAACGACCGTCTCTAGGACTACGGCTATCACTAACTACAACGTGATAGAAAGGGCGTCTTTTTGAGCCGCCACGAGCCAAACGAATTGAAACCATAAAAAAACCTATTACTTACCGAATAAAATATCATCAAACAGCATGAATCCGACCCAAGGTCAGAAGACCGCGTATTGTACCTAAAAATATTGAGCTGTGAAGCCCTGAAACGTTCTTTTTAATGGGTATTGAATACTAAAATTGCATTCCTGGCGGTAAATTCCCTTTTAGGCCCCGCATCATGTTGGCCATGCCACCCTTACTGCCCATTTTTTTCATCATTTTTTGCATTTGTTTGTGCTGCTTGAGCAATCGGTTCACATCTTGAATTTGTGTGCCCGAACCAACCGCCATTCGTCGTTTTCGAGAACCATTAATCACTTCAGGTTTGCGCCTTTCTTGTGGTGTCATGGAATCGATGATTGCGACCATTTTTTTCATTTGTTTTGTATGCGCAGGGCTTTGCATTGCCTTCGACACACCAGCCCCCATGCCTGGCAATTTATCCATCATACTGCTGATACCGCCCATTTTTTCCATTTGGACGAATTGGTCTCGCAAGTCTTCTAGATCGAACCCTTTACCCTTCTTTACTTTTCTCGCTAACTTTTCGGCCTTGTCTAGGTCAACTTTTTCATGTGCTTGCTCAACCAGTGAAAGGATATCACCCATACCCAGAATTCTTGATGCCATTCGTTCTGGATGAAAAGCTTCTAATGCGTCAGTTTTTTCACCTGAACCAATGTACTTGATCGGACTACCCGTAATTTGACGGACTGATAATGCAGCACCACCTCGGGCATCACCATCTGTTTTGGTCAGTATCACACCCGTTAACGGTAATGCTTCTCCAAAAGACTTGGCTGTATTGGCGGCATCCTGGCCCGTCATACTATCCACAACGAACAGTGTTTCAGTCGGATCTAGCTCAGCATGGATGGATTTAATTTCATCCATCATTTGTTCATCTATGCTCAATCTGCCAGCCGTATCGACGATTAATACATCGGCGTTGTGTTTCTTCGCTGCGTCTAGTGCTTGACGCGCAATTTTAACAGGGCTTTGACCGCTATCACTCGGATGAAAGATAGCTTTGACTTCACCAGCCAATGTTTGTAGCTGAGAAATTGCAGCAGGACGATAAATATCTGCACTAGCGACCATGACTGTTTTTTTATCGACTTCGATCAATCGCCGAGCTAGTTTGGCTACTGTCGTTGTTTTACCTGCACCTTGTAACCCCGCCATTAAAATGATGACAGGTGGTTTTGTATCGAGGTTAATAGCGGCATGCTGATGACCCATGATGGCGACCAGTTCATCATTAACAACCTTAATCAAAGCCTGGCCCGGAGAAACACTGCCAATGACAGTTTGACCCAGTGCTTTTTCTTTTACACCTTCAATAAAGTCTCTTACCACAGGCAACGCAACGTCGGCCTCTAACAACGCTTGACGAACTTCACGCAGGCTGTCTTTAATATTGTCTTCACTCAAGCGCCCCTGACCGCGGAGGGTTTTAAGTGTGACGGATAATCGATCTGTTAGATTTTCAAACATAACGTTGGCTCAATTGAAGCGGCAAATTATAATTGGGATGCGAAGGATAATATAATTGTAACAGCGTGAGTAGAAGAATAAACCATATACGCAGCTCAATATTACTTGTCAGGCTCGTATTATTATTTAAATCATTCTTAAAAAATTGCATTCCTTTGACTTTTTTCATTGTCATGAGCAGATAAGTTCGAAAAATATATTACTAAAACCACTCTTTTGATGCCTCAAACAAGACACCTAGATTATTTTATTCAACACACTGTTTCTTGCTCAGGAAATAGATTTAATTGCCAATCTATGTACAATTTTACAGCTTTGACAGATAACATCATATCGACACAGCACGGAACTCTTTTGATACTTATTCTTATTATTAACTTCGAGATATCCATCAGTAGTGCGAGGCTTGAGAATATCAGTTACACTCTTCGATCTGCAATATAGATAAGTGATGATGCCCCCCATAATAGCGAGCGCTCTAAGCATAGTTTTGTATTGTTTGTCCGCGTTTTTGATTTTCAGTCAACTTAAGCATGATTCAAATAAAACAGTGTTACAACACCGCTGGCTCTCACTATTGCCTGCGTTCATTGGGTTAATATTTCACGCAAATTCACTTTATCAATCAATTTGGCACACAGCTGGCCTTGACCTTAGTTTTTTTGTTGCTTTTTCTCTGATTACTTGGCTTATTTCAATACAAATATTATTTAGCTGCATCTTTCGTCAAATCGAAACCTTAGGCATTTTTATGTTTCCTATGGCTGGTTTAGCGAGTTTAATTTCGAACATGGCACCTGCAACATCGGAGCAGTTATTCGTTGTTAGCAATGGCGCAATGCAAGGTCATATCATGATATCTGTCATTGCTTATAGCCTAATTATGCTAAGCGCAGTGCAAGCCACATTATTAGCCTATCAAGATCATGCTATTCGTTCTCATAAACCGAGTGGATTTATTCGACATATACCACCTATTTATGACATGGAAACATTATTGTTTCAATTGCTTGGGTTTGGCTTCATCTTCCTAAGTGGTTCGCTTCTGACTGGCTTTTTGTACCTAGAAGATCTTTTTGCTCAGCATCAAGCTCATAAGACTATATTTTCGCTTGTTGCTTGGTTTATTCTTGGCACATTACTATTTGGTCGATTTAATTTTGGCTGGCGGGGTAAAACCGCAGTCAGATGGACATTATCATCCTTCGCGTTGTTGATGATTGGTTTTTTTGGCAGTAAGCTTGCCTATGAATTCATTATTTAACCGCTGATTGATAAACGATCACTAGTAACCCTAACCAACCCTAATTCAACAATCGACCTAGCTAATGGCATATGCCTTGACCGAAATTCCTCTTTACATGCTATTTCTTATACTAGCGGTGCTAGTTTTACTGTCAGCTTTTTTCTCTGGTTCTGAGACAGGTCTAATGAGTCTGAATCGTTATCGGCTCAAACACTTAGCCGATAAGAATCACGGTGGCGCAAAACGAGCGGCAGAACTGCTGGCCGATCCTAACCGGCTAATTAGCCTTATTTTACTCGGCAACAATTTCATTAACATTCTAATTACGCAGCTAGCGACCTATATTGGTTACCTAATGTTTGGCGATGCGGGCATTGCTATCGCTACCGGTGCTTTAACGCTCATTCTTTTGATTTTTGCAGAAGTAACACCAAAGACTCTTGCAGCTAACAAGCCCGAGTCTATCGCCTTCCCCGCAGCCTATGTCTACAAACCGTTGCTAAAACTGCTGTTGCCATTAGTGATTGTCATTAACTGGCTCGCAAAAATGGTATTAGCGCTGTTTCAGGTATCGCATAAACCAACGGGAAATGATGCTCTAAACTCAGATGAACTGAGGGTCGCTGTCAACGAAACCAGTGGTTTAATTCCTGATTCACATCGTGACATGCTGATTAGCATCCTCGACTTAGAGCGAGTGAGTGTTAACGATATTATGGTGTCACGTAATGATATTATTGGCATTAACCTAGAAGACAGTTGGAACGATACACTAAAGCAAATCAGGAAACTATCGCACACCAGAATCCCGATTTACTCCGGTAATATCGATAATTTACTAGGCATTACTCAGCTTCGTAAAATTTTACCTTTATTATTAGATAATGAATTCAACCCAGAGACATTGGAAAAGTTGACCCGTCAAAGTTATTTTATCCCAGAAGGCACGCCATTGACGACGCAGCTCATTAATTTTCGCAAGAATAAGCGCCGCATGGGATTTGTAGTCGATGAATATGGTGACATTCAAGGTCTAGTGACTATCGAAGACATTTTAGAAGAAATTGTTGGGGAATTCACCACAGACCCAACAGCATTGCACCAAGACTTTTATCAGGATACTGATGGTAGCTATTTAGTCGATGGCTCTACTCACATTAGGGTGATTAATCGAAACCTCAATGTCAATCTTCCAATCGAAGGACCCAGAACAATTAATGGCTTGATTCTAGAGCACATGGAATTTATACCCGAAGCAGGCACTAGTCTAAAAATTAACGACTACCCTATCGAAATCATGCAAGTTAAAAACAATATGGTAAAAACGGTTCGGTTATCGACTGACAAAATCACACTGAATCGTCAACTCCAAGCAGAGTTATCGCTCAATGGCTAATTTTAATGAGTAAGAAGCAAGCACAATATCACTGTTGCGAGTGCGCCTGCATTCTGCCTAAATGGCAAGGCCAATGCCCCGACTGTAAAAGTTGGAACAGTGTTGAAGAATTACCGACTATCGTTGGCGCGAGTCAAGCAAATACCAACTGGCACGGAAAGACAACTTCGAGTAACTCTATCCTACTTAGCGAAGTCCCAGTCACTGATACACCTCGTTTTAGCAGCGAAATCTCAGAACTTGACCGCGTGTTAGGGGGTGGCCTAGTGCGGGGGTCTGTTATTTTATTAGGTGGTGACCCGGGTATTGGTAAATCGACTATATTGCTGCAATGCATGGCCAAAATTAGCGTTAGCCAAAATGCACTTTATGTCACGGGTGAAGAATCTCCCCAGCAAGTGAGCATGCGTGCCAAACGCCTTGACCTGCCGAATGAACATTTAAAACTTTTAAGCTCTACTTGCGTAGAAGAAATAATTGCACAAACTACCATTAATAAACCAGTTGTTATGGTCATTGATTCAATCCAGACCATTTATACCAACAGCTTACAATCTGCCGCAGGTTCCGTCAGCCAGATACGAGAAAGTACCGCTATCTTAGTGAGGCTAGCCAAGCAAAGTAATATTGCTATTTTTTTAGTGGGCCATGTTACTAAAGAAGGCCAACTGGCTGGGCCGAGAGTGCTAGAACATATGGTCGATACCGTGCTCTATTTCGAAGGTGATAGCTCTACACGATACCGTGTCATTCGTGCTGTCAAAAATCGCTTCGGAGCGGTTAATGAGATAGGCATATTCGCAATGACTGACGAGGGTATTAAGCAGGTAAGTAACCCTTCAGCAATATTTTTATCACAGCATGACAAGCCAGTCTCAGGTAGCATCATCATGGTGTCGCGTGAAGGCACTCGACCCATTTTGGTAGAAATACAAGCATTGGTAACAGAGAGCCATTCTGGGCACCCACGCCGCATAAGTGTCGGGTTGGAGGCCAACCGACTCGCCATGCTACTTGCTATTCTTCAACGCCATGGTGGCATTCCACTTTATGACCAAGATGTTTTTATTAATGCGGTTGGTGGTGTTCGTATAGCTGAAACAGGGGCAGATTTAGCCGTCATACTTGCTATATTATCGAGCTATCGCGATCGTCCAGTTAGCAATCGGCTACTGGTATTTGGAGAGGTGGGTTTATCTGGAGAAATCAGGCCAGTGCCCAATGGCGAAGAGCGATTACGTGAAGCAGGTAAACATGGGTTTGAGACAGCAATTATTCCAAAAGCCAATATGCCAAAACGTAATTCAATAAAAAATATGAAATTGATACCCGTCAACCATTTGGCTGACACGCTGGATGCTTTATAATAATCAATTACGATCACCTCAAACTTGAGCTTAGTGGTATGCCGAAAACAACTGACAAACTAGAAGACTTTGAAAAGTCTTTGACTCAATTGGAACAAATTGTAAACCAGATGGAAAGTGGTGAGCTGGGCCTTGAAGAGTCACTTGACCAATTTGAGAAAGGCATCAAACTCGCCAAAAATTGTCAAGACACACTTTCTAATGCAAAGATAAGGGTAGAGAAGCTGATTGAAAAAAATGGCTTGCAACAAACACTATCGTTCGATGAAAATAATGAGGTTTGATGCTCTAAGCTTTGAAGCGCTTGTTTTACAGTATCAAACTCGAGTTAATCAAACACTTGATCATTGGTTACCGGCTGAATCAGTTCATCCAATCGAACTGCACAAGGCCATGCGCTATTCAGTTTTAGCACCCGGTAAAAGAGTCCGCCCTATCCTTGTCTATGCGACTGCCTCAGCTTTAGGATTAGAACTAGCCCTAGTTGATGGTATTGCTGCCGCACTTGAAATTATTCACTCCTACTCTCTGATTCATGACGACTTGCCTGCAATGGATGATGACAATTTGCGTCGGGGCCGACCAACCTGCCACTGTGCGTTTGATGAAGCAACCGCTATATTGGCTGGCGATGCGCTGCAGGCACTGGCATTTTACGTTTTAAGTCATGATCAGGCTATGACAAGTGATAGTAGTGCTCGACTTAAAATGATTGAAAAATTATCACTATTTTCAGGCTCTCAAGGAATGGCGGGTGGCCAAGCAATTGATTTAGCGGCCGTCGGTCGGTCACTTAACATTGATGAACTGGAGGCCATGCACACGCATAAAACGGGAGCACTAATCAGGACCTGTATTCAGCTCACAGCGTTAAGCTCTTCGAAATTATCAACCGAAAAATTTGAGGCTCTCGATACCTATGCAAAGAGTATTGGCTTATCTTTTCAAATTCAAGATGACATACTAGATGTCGTTGGAGATACTCAAACCTTAGGCAAAACGCAAGGGTCGGACATGGAACGACACAAACCTACCTTTCCTTCTATTATTGGTCTTGACGCTTCTCGCGATAAAGCGCGAGGCCTTCATCAAAAAGCAATCGATGCATTGTCGATATTTGATGAGGAAGCTGACGTTTTAAGGTATATTTCAGCTTGGTTTATAGAACGCACCCACTAGATTTAATGACAAATAATAACTTCCCCATTCTCAGTCAAATTAAGTCACCTTCTGACTTACGTTTGCTAAACGAAAAAGAACTGCCTCTACTTGCAAAAGAATTGCGCACTTTTATTATAGAAAGCCTGTCGAAGACTGGTGGGCACCTGGCTTCTGGATTAGGCTCGATTGAAATAACTATCGCCTTGCATTATCTATTTAACACGCCCAATGACCGCTTAATTTGGGACGTTGGCCACCAATGTTACCCTCATAAGATACTCACTGGACGTCGCGATCAGATGTCAGGGCTTCGCCAAAAGGGCGGCTTGTCGGGCTTTCCAAAAATTACAGAGTCAGAGTATGACCACTTTGGTGCGGGTCACTCGAGCACATCAATTAGCGCCGCTTTAGGTATGGCCATTGCCGCAGCGGCACAGGATAAAGATCGTAAAGCGGTCGCCATTATAGGTGATGGCGGCATGACTGCCGGCATGGCTTATGAAGCACTTAATCATGCGGGTGCTATTGATACCGATTTACTTGTAATTCTAAATGATAATGAAATGTCAATATCGCCCAATGTTGGCGCTATGTCAAAATATCTGTCCCGCATCTGGTCTGGAAAAATTTATTCTAATATGCGTGAAGGTAGTAAAAAGATACTTCGTAGAATTCCAACCGCATGGGAGCTTGCTCGCCGCGCCGAAGAACATGTCAAAGGTATGGTCGTTCCGGGTACTTTATTTGAAGAACTCGGGTTTACTTATTTTGGTCCGATTGATGGCCATGATTTACCTGAAGTCATACGCTTAATTAAAAACTTACAAGATATTTCTGGGCCTCGAATATTGCATGTCGTTACTCAAAAAGGTAAAGGCTATGAACCAGCAGAAGCCGACCCTTGTAAATTTCACGGCGTAGGCGCTTTCGACCCCACAACAGGGGTAATTAAGTCTTCCAGCAAACCAGGATTTCAATCATATACTTCGGTTTTTTCAGACTGGATTGTAAAAAAAGGAAATGAAGATAGTCGGCTGCATGTTGTTACACCCGCTATGCGAGAAGGGTCTGGCTTGGTCGAGTTTTCACAGAAGAATCCAAAACAATATCATGACGTGGGTATTGCAGAGCAGCACGCCGTTACGGTGGCTGCAGGGATGGCCATAGGTGGATTAAAACCAGTAGTTGCGATTTATTCGACCTTCCTTCAACGAGGCTATGATCAGCTCATTCACGATGTTGCAATACAGAATCTTGACGTTACTTTCGCCGTTGATCGAGCGGGCATTGTCGGCGCTGATGGCGCAACCCATACCGGTAGCTTCGACACTAATTTTTGTCGATGTATTCCAGACATCATAATAATGGTTCCAGCGAATGGCCAAGATATGTTTGAATTACTTAACACTGCTTATCATTACCCTGGACCAGCATTGGTCCGTTATCCTCGTGACAACACGGCAAAAATGCAACAGATAGATACTGTGACCTGCATTGAGCTTGGTAAAGCTACTCAGGTTCGTAAAGGGTCGACTACCGCTTTATTAGTATTTGGAACCCTACTCAACGTCGCCCTCGAAGTAGCTGACGAATTAGATTGCAGCGTCATCAACATGCGTTTTATTAAGCCGATTGATACAGCAATGATTATTAAAATGGCATCATCTCACTCAAATTTGGTAACGATTGAAGACAGTGCAATCGTGGGCGGCGCCGGCAGTGCGGTCCTCGAGGTGCTCAATGAAAATCGTTTAAGTACGCCTTGTTTACGTCTTGGTCTATCAGATACCTTTCCATCTCATGGTACCCGTGAACAGGTATTTGAAGAATATGGTCTAGACAAGCTGAGTATTGTTAACTCAATCAGAAATTTTACTTCGCTGTGAATCAAATTTTTTATCTAAAAATTACAGAAATAAACATAACATGTTAAAGATGGCGATTTTTTGTGTATTCACATATAATTATTCTAGTTAAGTATATAAAACTTGACTAAATATCTTTGATCATAATTTTTTAAAAAGTGTAGAGTGTTGATATGTCTGATTTAGTAACGGGTACAGTCAAGTGGTTTAATGATGCCAAAGGTTTTGGTTTTATTTCACAAGAAGGTGGCAAAGACGTTTTTGTTCATTTCAGTGTCATTCAGTCTGAGGGGCATAAGACCCTACAAGAAGGCCAAAGCGTTACAATGAAAGTAACTGAAGGCGCAAAAGGGCCACAAGCTGAAGATGTAACAGCTGTATAAGACTTACTACTGAGTACCCTGTTCTTAGCTTGGGGTCTACTTGAGGCTCCAGATCTTCACTGACTAACAAGTGATAATTTTGTTGGTGTCTGCATAAAATACCTCACCCAATTTATTCCTCTTTTAAAAACAGGAGAATTTTTTTCTGTCTAATAGCAAAATAAAAATATGAGTGATTGCCTAAAAAAGTCGCCTCAGTATAATTACCTACTAAATCAGTCAGCTATCATCATTTTCGTTTACTCAAGCAAACTACTATTTTGAGTTCACCATTAACTATTTTAAGTCACATCCATATTACTCTGCGATAGCATAGGTATTATTATGAGCAATTCAGACGCCTCAGCGACCACCATACCCGATGTACAAGGTTCGGCAGACATACGCCAACTTGCTATTAATAAGGTTGGCATTAAAGATATTAGACACCCCGTGATCGTAAAAGATCGGTCAGATGGCGTGCAACATACAATAGCCAACTTCAATATGTTTGTATTCTTGCCTCAGGAGTTTAAGGGCACGCATATGTCGCGATTTGTTAAAATTCTGAATGACCATGAGAAAGAAATTACAGTCGCCTCGTTTCGGGACATGTTGACAGAAATGGCTGAATTACTAGAAGCCGAGTCTGGTTATATTGAAATGCGATTTCCTTATTTTGTCAATAAGACTGCGCCTATTTCTGGTGTTCAATCCTTACTTGATTATGACGTCACTCTCATTGGTGAAATAAACAACGGCATTACAAACACACGAACTAAAGTGCTAGTTCCAGTAACAAGCCTCTGTCCTTGCTCAAAATCGATTTCTGAATATGGGGCTCACAATCAGCGATCACATGTCACTGTCAATGCTAAAACCAATGGCTTTGTTTGGATCGAAGAGATAATTGATATTGTAGAAAAGCAAGCGTCCTGTGAGCTATACGGACTGCTGAAGCGTCCAGATGAAAAATATGTCACTGAACGCGCTTATGACAATCCTAAATTTGTAGAAGACATGGTGCGTGATATTGCTGGTGAGCTCAATATGGATGATCGCATTCGTCAGTATGTCCTCGAGTCTGAGAACTTCGAATCGATTCATAACCACTCGGCTTACGCACTCATCGAACACAATAAGGATGTTTAAAAAGTAACTATACTAATAATTGTTGCCCGGCTTGAAGAGCCTGGCAACAACCTCCTTAATAGCCAACTAACTGTTCCTACAATAAGTAATTCATGGCAACTTAAATGTCACACAGATACAAAAGTATGACACCAAAATTAGACACTTAGCAAAGCTAAACCCCCGCTAATAAAGTCCATCAACTAACATAAATTCAAACAAAGCTTACTCAAGCTTCACGTTCTTCCAAATAATATGTACTTATCAAGTTGGCTTGATGAATATGCCTATCAAATTGCACCGAAAGGTTTTTCAGATATTAATCCAACCAAAACCTGTATCTTGACTCGCTAATATTGGCTGCGGTAAATGATCGAGTAGCAATAAATGGCTTTCAACAATGGAATGAGCATTATTTTTTTCAGAAATATGTGCGGCAATTAAGCACCTTAATTGCTCTGTATTTATTTTTTTTAATAAACCCATTGATTGTTCATTTGATAAATGACCTAAATCACCCGATACGCGCTGCTTCAAAGAATAAGGATACGGTCCGTTTTCGAGCATTTGTTGATCGTAATTAAATTCCAATAACAAACCGTCCAAATTGTCGTAAGCATCTATTATATGGCTAGTGATATGACCAGTATCCGTTAATATGCCAAATTTCTCACCACTTAATTTATCACGAAAAACAAACTGAACTGGTTCGCCTGCATCGTGCGGTACCGTTACGGGAAATACATCTAGGTTGCCGATAGTGATTAATTTACCGCCAGACAATTTGTTAAAATCAGCATTACTGTTAAATACAGCTCGACCAGTTCCAAAGGTAGTCCAGACAGGAATTTCATATTTTTTAGCGATACGAACCACCCCCCCACAATGGTCTGAATGTTCGTGGGTAATGAGTATGGCGTCAATATCCTCAGGCGACATGCTCAATAAAGTAAGGCGCTTTTCGAATTGACGTAAAGAAAAGCCACAATCAATTAGTATATTGGTGACATCACTACTGACAATAGTAGCGTTGCCTTTACTACCGCTACCTAGAGATGCGATTTTCAACTTATTTCAAAAATTGCTGTAGTATAGTTATAAACTCAACACTAGGTTTAGAGTTTTCAATTTCACCAAAGGTATTCACCATACTAATTCTAGTAACATGACTCGACTCCTCTGTCAGTACTAGCAATATTTGCTTCTTTACAATCTTAACTTCACCGCCGAAGGAAAAGAAACCACCTTCAATTATCTCTTCTTCCACATCGGTTTTCACTTGAATAATGCCCTTGGTGATAACACCTTTAATGCCAGCATCAATATTTGAACTAACGACCTCTACACCCATACGATCAAGTTGATGCAATGTTCGGTAAAAAGTTTTAGAAAAAATATCTTTAACCAGCAGGTACGTTTCATTCTGAGAATAATCCGCATGGATTGAGGCAAGCGTCGTAAAAAGCTTAATATGCTCTAATTGTTGATCAATTTCAGCTTGCTGTACTCCAAGATAAATCATAAGCCGAGATAGCATTTCAACTTCAAATTCACTATTTGGAGGAACTAACTCCCAATTGTTTTGCTTTTCGCTTTCATTTTGTTTTGTTTGCAAGATATGCTTATAAGCTGTTCCTCTGTGTGAAATATAAATACGGTTCTTACCGCTTTCCTTATCACGTTCAATGCGTGTCCGAAACTGATTCTGAGTAGCAGTGAAATCATCAGAAGAGATCAGTCTCATCAGAAAATTAACGTTTGGATTATTAGTTCCTTCATATTTGTAAACCCATTCAGTTTCTAGCAAACCAATGGCAGGCTCATCAGTTTCAATTAAATATCCCTCAGATAACCAAAAGTTTCTTACCGACTGAAAAATATCATCTACCGAATCATTGACCGATAACCAATGAAAACCGGCTTGCCCCTCCAACTGAAGCGAGTCAACTTTCAACAATACAGGAACACTTTTAATTGTTTTGGAATCCTCAAAATCACTCGAGAAATTATCTGGTAAGACGAAGTCACCTAGTTCATATGTGACAGTTAAATCTGGTGGAATCTCTAACTGTTTAGCTGATTGGCTGTCAAGATAGCGTAAATCTTGTGTTGTACCACAACCGATTACTACCAAAGAAACAATGGTCGAGAGGGTTACCATTAAAACGGATTTCATAATATGTTACTCATAGTAAAACTTTTAAATAAGTATCTTGAATTTAGATCAGAAAAATCAATCGTTTCGTTAACCAATCTATTTGATCTATTTGATCTATTCATCATTGCTAAATAACTACTTGCAGACCTCTTGAAATTCTATATGTCTCATAATTTCTAAAAGACATTATAATTTAGAGAAAGCTCTTTGATTTTAGCCCTGTTCAGCCCTGTTCAGCCCTGTTCAGCCCTGTTCAGCCCTGTTCAGCTTTGTGTCCCAGGTAAACCAATTTTAAATCAACTAATATGGGTTAACTTACGCTATGGCAATTTACCTAATTAATTTTTTTCCTAAATATGATCAGTCAAAACATATCGTAAACATTGGGTTTAATGCACAAGCAAGAATATTCGAGAGCATTCAAATATCAAAAATATTTAACATGTAACTTATTAATCAACATGAATAAAGTTTGAATATTTACCCAACCAAAATTTCTTGATTTGGCCATGCTTTTAATATTGCTTGAATAAATGTTGCTAGTGGAATTGCAAAGAACACGCCCCAAATACCCCATAAGCTGCCAAAAAACAAAACCGCTACAATGACTGCAACAGGATGCAGGTTAACAACTTCTGAGAATAATAAAGGCACGAGTAGGTTACCATCTAAAATTTGTATGACAGCATAAACCGCCATTAAATATCCAAATTCAGAACTACTTCCCCATTGGAAGAAAGCGATCATTAGGACTGGAATAGTCACCAAAGTAGCGCCAACATAGGGCACGATAACAGACAGACCGACCAACAAACTGAGCAACACGGCATAGTTGAGACCCATGATCGCAAAACTAATATAGGTTACCAGCCAAATGACTAGTATTTCAATAAACTTGCCACGTACATAACTGGCTATTTTGATATCTAAATCAGTCCATACTCGATGTACTAATGTGCGCTCTTCTGGCAAGAAATGACCCAGCCAAGCCAATATCAAATATTTGTCCTTAAGAAAGAAAAACACCATCAAAGGCATTAAAATTAGATAAACGAAGAAAGTAATGACGCTCACCACGGAATTAAACGAGATACTAACAACTCGAAGTCCGAATGCATTAAGTTCGTTGCGGATAATGGCAAATATGCCATCTACTTGATTGACCGTAAGGTAGTCAGGATATTGCTCAGGTAATCCAGATAATAAATGCTGTCCTTGACTAAACATATACGGCAACTCTCGAATTAAATCGGTCAACTGCCGGGATAAAAGAGGCAATAATACGAATAAGATCAATACAATTGCGCTCAAAATTATGATGGTAACAAGACTAGCGGCTATGGTCCGATTTAGATTAATTTGGCCCAGACGAACAACCATACCTTCAAACAAATAAGCGATAACTATACCTATCAAAATTGGCATCAAATGCGCATTCATGACAAGAATAAGTAAACTGCCAAAAATAAGGATGAATGCAAATATCACCGTTTGTGGATCGGTGAAGTAGCGGTTATACCACTGTTTAAGAACGCTAATCATTGTCTATAGTTTTTCTATCATAAGTTTGAAAACACAATTGCAGCTCGTCAAAAACTACAGTGACTGCTAACACTTGTAGGATATACTTTCCTATGAAACCTGCTATTTCATAAAGTAATATATCCGTATTAAGCATAAAATAAGATTTTGTCAGTTGACCGATTGCCAATACAACAGTTTATTGTAGGGCCTATTAATTAAATTAGGTATGGCAACCACCCGATCAACAACGGAATTTCGATTGGCGGGCCAGAAAACTCGCATAATCGATAATGTTCTGTTGTTGCTCAGCATTTAACTGCGACATTAAACCATCTAGAATCACAGTAGAGCTACCCATAGAATCTAAATATTGTTTTGACGCATTATTTTCTGCTGCAGTAGTCATGAGCAAACTCCAATAACTCTTCCATTACTGTGACACGAAACTTCTGTCGTTGGCGTACAAACGAAAATGATCGATTTAGAGGTGGGTCAAGCGGCATAGCCACTAGTGTATTGAGCTTCAACTCTTTAGCAATGGTCGATCGAGAAATAATTGAGATACCCATCCCTGCTTCCACCGCACCTTTCAATGCTTCAGGACTACCTAACTCGAGACAAATGTTCATCTCCAGCGGATTGACTCCTTCGTTAATAAGGTATTGCAAAATAACTTCTCGGGTACCTGAACCCTCTTCCCGACTAACAAACGGATAGTGCTTAATGTCCGCAGGTTTAACTTTTGAACCACGCTTAACTAATTCGTGATCCGGTGCAGCAACAACAACCAGATCATCCTCAAGGCATGTTTCAACGATCAGATTTCTATTAGCAACAGGCGCCTCAACAACGCCTAGGTCGATAACACTATCTTCAACCATCGACACTATACCGTCTGTATTAGAGACCTTTAAACGCAAACTTATTTCTGGATGTCTTGCTTTAAACTCACCTAACAATGCCGGTAACATATACTCAGCAATTGTTGTGCTTGCGCCAATAGTCAACACGCCACTAATTTCACCCGTCAACTCGCGCACAGAGCTCTCCATTTCAGCATAAAGGGCAAAAATCTTTTCGGCAAATTCCGTAACTTTTTGCCCCGTCGGAGTGAGTGTCACTTTATTATGAGCTCGATCAAATAATCTCGTATTAAAATCTTCCTCCAACTGGCGAACCTGAAATGTCACAGCCGGTTGGGTCATATGCAATGATTCTGCAGCCTTGGTAAAGCTCAAATGCTTTGCAACAGATTGAAAAACTTTAAGACGTCGATCACTCATAGATCAATATTCGAAGTAGATAATAAAGATTCATTATATATTATTTTTATATATCTCTGCAGTAGTTATAAACTAAATTAATGAGCAGTTTGACTAATCAATTGTTTTCTCAATAAACCGTTTATTTGTGTTCACTCTACTTTATAATAACTTCAATTTATCGGTGAATGCCTTAACTGTTACCGAGTGCTATTTTGCATCATTAATTCTTCTTACCTAACTTACGTTTACTAAAACCTATGAAAGCCTCCTGCTTCCACCTTGCAACACTAAAAGAAACTCCTGTAGACGCTGAAATCATCAGCCATCAACTTATGCTTCGTGCCGGACTCATCCGCCGCATTGCGTCTGGAATCTATAGTTGGATGCCATTAGGGTTAAGAGTTTTGCGTAAAGTCGAAAATATAGTCCGCGAAGAAATGAACAATGCAGGAGGCCTAGAAGTACTTTTACCATCCTGCCAACCCGCCGAATTATGGCAGGAGACAGGTCGGTGGGAGCAGTTCGGTCCCGAACTGTTAAGGATGAAGGACAGACATCAGCGCGAGTATTGCATTGGCCCGACTCATGAAGAAGTGATCGTTGACATATTCAGACGCGAGTTCAAAAGTTACAAACAGTTACCTGTTAATTTCTATCAAATTCAAACCAAATTTCGAGATGAAATTCGTCCCAGATTCGGTGTGATGCGCTCAAGAGAGTTCATCATGAAAGATGCCTACTCATTCCATTTAAATCAAGAATCCTTACAAAAAACCTATGAGGTCATGTATCAGGCATATAGCAACATATTTGACCGTTTTGGTTTATCTTACCGAGCAGTCAAAGCTGACTCAGGTTCAATTGGTGGAAGCACCTCACACGAATTTCATGTATTAGCCGATTCAGGTGAAGATGCTATTGCCTTCTCTGATCAAAGCCAATACGCCGCCAACGTAGAGATGGCCGAAGCTTTACCGGGCGATCAAACACGTGCAGAGCCAAGTGAAGACATGGAGGTGATAGACACGCCCAATCTTCACACCATTGATGATCTGGCACGAGAGCTAAAACTAGATGCCAAACAGTGTTTAAAAACTTTAATTGCTAATGGTGACAAAGGCAGCCTGGTCGCCTTTGTAATAAGGGGTGATCACGAACTCAATCCATTAAAAGCAGAGAAACTGGAAGGTGTAGCGAGCCCCTTTTTACTGGCAGACAGAGAACAAATTAAAACAGAGTTAGGCACCGATCTTGGCTCAATTGGCCCAATAGGGCTTAACATTCTGACTTATGTTGATCATAGTGCGGCACTTGCGAGTGACTTTGTCTGTGGCGCAAACAGTAATGACAAGCACTATATTAACGCTAACTGGGTTAGAGATTGTGATGAGCCGACCTCAGTTGATATCAGAAACGCGTTGGATGGCGATCCAAGCCCCGATGGCAAGGGCCATTTGAAAATTCTTCGAGGGATTGAGGTTGGGCATGTTTTCCAGTTAGGAGAAAAATATAGCGAAGCCATGCAAGCCACTGTATTAGATGAAAATGGTAAAAACAAAGTCACATCAATGGGCTGCTATGGTATCGGTATTACTCGAGTTGTTGCCGCCGCAATTGAGCAGAATAATGATGAAAACGGAATCTTATGGCCCGATTCACTAGCACCATTCCAATTAGTGATTTGCCCGCTTAATTACAACAAATCAGATCTTGTAAAGCAAGCTGCTGATCAGCTATATCTGGATTGCCAAAAACAAGGCATTGAGGTGTTATTAGATGATCGACCGCTGCGTCCTGGCGTTATTTTTTCTGATATGGAGTTAATTGGAATTCCCCATCGAGTGGTACTCAGTGAACGTGGATTGAAATCTGAGCAATTCGAATATAAAGGAAGACGCGATAATGAATCTCAAGACTTACCATTAAATGATTTAAGCGATTTCCTAACAAAGCTATTCAATCCACTATCCTAATCAGCTTAAAAGCAACCTTTTGCCTGACTTTGCTGACAGTTACCCTACTGTCAACAAAGTCAGTTTATTCGCAAACAGATTTCCAGAGTGACGGTAAACTTCAAGCATTATTACAAGAAGCGATAATGTTCAGCTCTGGATTTCAGGATCGATTTGAGGCTGAAGTATGGTTAATCGACATGTCTAATCGATTGGCTCAATTTGTCGAAGATCCAGAAGCACGCGTAACTATTTTAAAGTACGTACACTACGAAGCAACAAGAGTTAACATAGCACCTGAACTGGTATTAGCTCTGATAGAAGTTGAAAGCCACTTTAATGAGTTTGCTATATCAGTCGCTGGTGCTCGGGGACTAATGCAAATCATGCCGTTTTGGCTAGATGAAATCAAATTGCCGAATAATAACTTATTTAAAATAGAAACCAACTTGAGAATGGGCTGTACGATATTACGCTATTACCTTGATATCGAATCGGGTAATTTAACACGTGCCTTAGCGCGCTATAATGGTAGCCTTGGTGAAAACGTCTACCCCAAAAAAGTCATCGCAGCACTTAATAATAATTGGTTCAAGCAATAGTGACGTTCGTTATAACGCTCATTTATCATCATACCTTGGTGGTGCAACCTTCAAAACCTCTCCAATTGTTGTGCCGCCTTTAGCCACTTTTTGTGCTCCCGCCAGATTTAATGGTCTCATTCCCTGCTTTATTGCCAAACGCCTAAATCTAGAAAGATCAAAGTTTTTACCAATCTCTTGTTTCAAGGGGCCATTTATCGGCATCATTTCATAAATACCAACGCGGCCCCGAAAACCTGTTTGACGACACTCAAGGCAACCTTCCGCATAAAATATAGATTCTGGTGCTGACGTGGTCCATGGCCTTATCAAAGTATCCCACTCATCACAATCAACCTCACTACTTTGCTTACAAAATGGGCATAGAGTCCGCACTAATCGTTGCGCCACCACGCCTATTAATGTCGCACTAATCAAATAGGGAGGTATGCCTATTTCAGTCAGTCGAGCTATCGCAGAAGGTGCATCATTTGTGTGCAATGTTGATAGCACTAAATGACCAGTCAACGCTGCTTGAACCGCCATTTCAGCCGTTTCTCTATCCCGTATCTCACCGATCATAATGATATCTGGGTCTTGTCTGAGCAGCGTTTTAACGCAACTGGCAAAATCTAAACCAATATTGTGTTGTACTTGTATTTGATTAAAGCTTGGTTCAATGAGTTCGATCGGATCCTCGACAGAACAAACATTAACTTCCGATGTTGCTAGCTGCTTTAAGCTAGTATACAAAGTCGTTGTTTTTCCAGAACCTGTCGGGCCAGTCACCAGAATAATGCCATAAGGTTGCTTAATCATTTGGTTCCAGATCTCAGACTCTTTTTTCTCAAATCCAAGCGCCGAAAAGTCTTTCACTAAAACTTCGGGGTCAAAGATCCTCAAAACCAATTTTTCACCGAAGGCAGTGGGCATACTCGATAATCTAATCTCTATTTCAGTACCATCGGAAGACCGTGTTTTGATTCGACCATCCTGGGGTTTGCGCTTTTCTGCCACATCAAGTCGGCCCATAATTTTTATTCGGCTTATCACCGAAGGCGTAATATTCGCTGGAATTTCGTATACTTGATGCATCACACCATCAATACGAAATCGAACATTACCTTGTTCTCGCCTAGGCTCAATATGAAGATCACTGGCTCGCTGATTAAATGCATACTGCAATAACCAATCGACAATACTAACAATATGTTGATCGTCAGCATCAACCGTTCCAAGCTGACCAAGCTCTATCAATTGCTCCAAGTTTTGAATCGTGCTTAATCCCTGATTATGATTAGCACCTGCATTATCCATCGCTTTACTAAGGCTATAAAATTCAAGCAAATACTTTTTTATTTCTTTTGGGTTACCCATTACCAAACTAATTGACTGGAAAACGATTCGGCTCAATTCATCAAGCCATTCGGTATTAAAAGGATCACTGACCGCAATTACAACCTCATTTGGCGTCACCTTGACGGCAATGATCCCAAATCGAGAGGCATAGGCATAAGACATAATAGACGTACAGGCAGCGATATCCATTTTTAGTGGGTCAAAGTAGTACCGAGTAACTCCTGCCTGTTTGGCAAGCCACTCAGTTAAAAAATCGAGGGTTAATACTTGATCTGGTTGAGACCGATGTACCCAGTGTCGGCTCGCTATTGATTCGAGTGGGTGCAAAGCCCTACGATCATTGGCGGACACCAATGAAGACACCATACTTGCCCTCTCTGGCGCTACAATCTTTTCTTCGACTAGTAATTCAAGAATATGGTCTAGGCTACAGTCTTTAGTTTTTTTCATTAATGCATCACAGATTAAATATCAATGAAATTAGCAGGAAACAATTTATTTGCGCCAAAAGCTAAAGGAATTCTTACAATTAAAACATTGAAAACTAAAACAAATTTTTTGAATGGCGTGAATTTAAAAAGTAAAATGCAAAAAAAGCCCGCTAGTGCGGGCTTCTAAACAGAAAAACTAGTTTTTCTTACTGAGCAAGATAGTCCAAATCTGATGCTTCAGTTTGACCTATTGTCCATGCACCACGATTCTTTGCATGTGCAATTGCCGCCGCACTATCACCAGCTCTTGCTTTAGGTATATCAAAAGACTGGCCAGGGAAAATTAAGTCTGCATCTTTAATCTGACCGACGTTGGCTTTATAAATTAAAGGCCACTGGTAAGAATTGCCATAGACAGAATTTTGTCCCGCAATATTCCAAAGGTTGTCACCAGTTTCTACTAAGTAGCTTCCCAAAGAACCCGATTCTACAGCAACTGAACTTTGTACTTCAGTAGATTGAGCAGCTTGAGCATCATGAAATTCGGTAATGAATTTTTCTGCCGCAGCTTCAGCTTGATTAGCAAGATTTAGGGCACGATCGTCATTACAGTCCGCCGCCGCTTGCTCAGCTGACTTTATCAATTCAGCGTTTTCAGCAGAGTCAAAACCTAGATTCCTAGCACGTGCATTTTTTAATTTAGCAGCATAAATTGCGCTATTAGCTTCAGGGCTTGCGCCTTCACATTCTTTAACTTCAGCAACTGCATCAGTTGTATTATTTCCGACACTGGCACAGCCAACTGCAAAACTTGCAGTAAATACGGTCACAGCGACGATTTTTAATAATTCTTTTACTTTCATTTATTTAATTCTCCAGAAACCGCATCTAATGCGGTAAGTTACATTAATTCTATGCTCTCACTAGCAATACAGATTACCTTGAACAAATAGACAGAG
Organism: Gammaproteobacteria bacterium; assembly: GCA_051277905.1. Classification (GTDB taxonomy): domain Bacteria; phylum Pseudomonadota; class Gammaproteobacteria. The sequence goes on from JBNMQI010000005.1 coordinate 34,216, forward strand.
CAAGCCCTTATATAGAAATTAATGCAATTTTGCATTTGATTTCACTTCCGAAAGAACGATCTGCCACACCAAATTAATGCGCTATTTGATACCTTGCAAAGGCGTTTTTATTATTGTAAAACATCTTTTCTAATTTCAACACTGAACCCCTTAAATGAGCAATCAGGCATTAATATTTTACCATAACCCAAGCTGCAGCAAATCTAGGGAAGCTTTAAAATTACTTCAGCAACGCAAGGCCCAACCTCAGATCATTGAATATCTCAACACGCCACTATCAACATTAGAAATCACTGAAATAGTAAAAAAACTGGGTTTAGCACCCATCGACCTGTTGCGCACAACTGAAAAAGCTTATATCGACGGAGAGTATCAAGCTAACCTGATGAGTAACGAAGAAATTATTGCTGCGATTGCTAAACACCCTTCGCTATTGCAGCGTCCTATCGTTATCTGTGGAAATAAAGCTATAATTGGTAGGCCACCAATCAAGGTATTGGATATTATTTCCAAAGAGTTGATGTAAACTTGACTAATCCTATCTGATCCTAAAACCATAGTAATATCTATTGAATAAAATACTCATACTTTATTATAGTCAGCATGGCTCGACTGCCTTAATGGCTAATCAAATAAGTCTTGGCGTGGACTCCAATACCTCATGTGAGGCGATTGTTCGCTGCCTTCCACCCGTTTCTTTTGCCACCGAGCAGTTAGCTTCCCCAGTCCCATCAAACGGCGCGCCTTACGCAGAAATCAGTGATTTAGAGTCTTGCCAAGGTCTTATTATTGGCAGCCCAGGCTACTTTGGTAATATGGCAGCGCCTTTAAAATACTTTTTTGATCAAACAAGTCCAATCTGGCTCTCTGGTACTTTAATTGGAAAACCTGCTGGCGTGTTTACTTCAACTTCTAGCATGCATGGCGGACAGGAAAGTGTGCTGTTGAGTATGATGTTGCCACTACTGCACCATGGCATGCTGATTAGCGGTATACCCTACTCAGAAAATTCACTTCACCAAACTAGCACTGGAGGAACACCCTATGGTGCCAGTCATGTTGCAACACAACAGGGTAAATCTCTGAGTGAAGATGAAATTGCGATCTGCCACGCTCTAGGCAAGCGCATCGCAATGCTAAGCATTCGACTAAACGCTAATATTGCTTAAGATCAATATGCCACATCCACTAAAACTAATTTGTTTAATTTGCCTACCAGGGTTGCTATTGACTCAAGCCAGCCTGTTTCTAATTCAGGACCACGCAATCAACCTATATTGGATATTGATCCTTACTTTACCTTTACTCTTACCTCTTAAAGGCTTCTTTTTAGATGTGCTTTATACTTATCGCTGGACAGGATTTCTAACCTTATTTTACTTTTGTGTTGGTATTAGTGAGTTATTTTCAAACCCTGAATTGAATACTTATGCTCTATTGACATCGATTTTCAGCACCTTTTTATTCTTAGCTAGTATTTATTACGCTCGTTACTTGGCAATAATAAAACAAGAAAAGTCAGATGACTGATGGCTCATAGTCACTTAACGCTTGCTTAATAAAAGGCACTGTTACTCTTTTTTTTGCCGATAGAGACATTTTATCCAACAGCCTTAGGATTTCCATTTGCGCAGATAAGTGCCGAGAATAGTGCGTCAGTAAATAAGTGATCACCTCCTTGGACAATTCGATTCCAAGTAGTCCTGCCCGAAATTTCAAAACCTGCCCAATATCGGTGTCAACCACTAACGGCAGTTGCATGAGTAGTCCCCAACTCAATCGAGATTTGAAGTCAGCCAGTGAACAGTCAAGAAACTGCGGGTTAACTGAAACCGTAAACAGCAAAGTCATCTCACCCCGCTTGCAAGCATTGATCAGCTGATAAAATTTTTGCTCCCATAGTCGATGCCCACAAATCGCATCGAGGTTGTCGATGAGAAGTGTCTCGCAATTAGCAAAATCATCGAATTGCGCAGGATCACACGCCATTAATTGGTAACCATCATAAAATTCAAAACGACTGGCTTGCTGTCGAGCATAGTAAGCTGTCGCGTTGATAAGATGCGTTTTACCACTATCCCGACCACCCCAGACACCAATCAATGATTCACCCACCTGATTGATCGACGCTTTTAAGCTACTAGTATAAAACTCAGACTGCTCAGACAAAAAGTTATCAAAGCTAAACTGCTTATCAAATGTGAGGGGTAGCGCTATCTGTAACGCGTTAATTAGACAGGCCTCGGCCGATAAGGTCATAGCTAAGCACGACACCATCACTTGACTGCAAATTGACCTGTGGTAAGCCCTGCTGTTCCAGTACATTTCCAATATCGATCAGCTTTTGTAGGTCTTCAGCGCTGTTCCTTAGCTTCAAATAAAAAGTAACTTCCTTTTTAGAAACTAACGCTACTCGAACAGACTCCACCACATTAAGAGATTCTAGATATTTTTGTACCATTATTAAATGGCTAATACCCTGCATGGATGAAACCTTTAACAGTAGTTCCTGTTCATTACGCTGATGATGTTCTAAGGCATATTCAAGTGCTAGGACACTGGCAAGATGATTAATTAATTGATCTATGATGTCCTTCTGAGTAGACGCCTTGTGCCGCCACTCAAACATTTGATCAGCAAACCGAACTTCCCATGCCCCCTGCCAACTGTCTAAACCCAACTCGACTATTTCACCGACAACAACAGCATCAGGCCAATATCTAGCCGCCATATTATTAATAACATCAAAATGACGTGCAGTTACATCAGAAACATCCACTAGGCTAATATCCTTTAGATCCATCAACGGTAACAACGTTGGCACGCCCATTCTTAACGCTGCGCCATCTAACAGTTCGAACACCTTAGGCGCACTGTCAGCCGTCACGATTTGAATCGTTCCTCCAGACTGACTATTAATGACGAACAAGCTACTTGGCCGCTCTCGCCCCCAAATCGGGAAATTATATTTACGAAGCAATTGCTCGATCAGCTGTTGGTCGAAATTAACTTTTAAATATAAAAATTTAGTTGCAACTCCATCAGCATCAACTCCTGGTCGACTCTCATAACTGAATTGTTTAACGTAACGCGAACTTTTTTTCGACAGCCTCAAAATACCTGGGGTTTTTTGAGCCTCGTCTGAGCCACTCACCTTGATTAGCACCAATTCGAATGCGGCCTCAAATGCTGCCGGGCGTAAATCTGCGGTCTGATCTGACACTTGCAATGCGACCGTATATAAGTCATCAATTACAACGGCTTTAACAGTTTGCATCGATAAAAAACCCAACAACGCAACTAATAGCGAAAAAAATTTAACTTTCATGCTTTCTCTCGAGCATAACTCGGACATTTATTTTCAAGGCGTGTAAAATAACACAACCCAAATCTTTCCTGAACTAGAAACCATGAATTCTGAAGTATCCCTCAGCTATCGTGACTCGGGAGTCGATATTGACGCCGGTAACGAACTGGTAGAACGTATCAAACCAGCGATTAAATCAACCTACCGAAAAGGCTGCATTGGCAGCATTGGCGGCTTTGGCGGCTTATTCGAACTCCCGCTTGATCGTTACTCTCATCCACTACTGGTATCAGGCACTGATGGTGTCGGCACCAAGCTCAAACTAGCCATCGAGCTTGAAAAGTATCAGACCATTGGTATCGATCTGGTCGCTATGTGCGCAAACGACATCGCTGTACTTGGCGCAGAAGCCTTATTTTTCCTCGATTACTACGCCACTGGAAAGTTGTCGCTAGACGTTGCTGAACAAGTTATCACCGGTATCGCTGATGGTTGCCGCCTAGCGGGTTGCGCCTTGATTGGTGGGGAAACTGCTGAGATGCCTGGGATTTATTCTGAGGGTGATTTTGACCTTGCTGGCTTTTGTGTCGGCATCGTAGAAAAAGACCGAGTCATTAATGGTGAGAATATCAAGGCAGGCAATAGTTTAATTGCACTGGGTTCCTCTGGGCCCCACTCCAATGGATATTCCCTCATTCGCAAGGTGATTGAAGTGTCTGGCGTTGACCTGTCGCAAAATTGTGGCGATGAGTCGCTAGCAGACGCACTCATAAGACCAACCCGTATTTATGTCAAAAATCTACTCGAACTCACCCAGCAACACTCTGTACTAGCCATGGCACATATCACTGGTGGTGGGCTAACTGAAAATATCCCACGCGTATTACCTGACCATTTAAGTGCCAAGATTAATTGTTCAAGCTGGACAATACCGCCCGTATTTGAATGGCTACAACAAGCAGGTAACATTGAAACCAGCGAAATGCACCGCACCTTCAACTGCGGTGTCGGTATGGTCCTGGTAGTTGACAACAAGCACCAGCAAGCCTGCCTCAAAAAACTCACCGAATTAGGTGAAAATGCTTGGGTTATCGGAGAAATAATTGACAAAGAGCAATCAGAATCGGTTATCTTTTCATGAATGAATTTGCATGAAAAAACTATCTATCATTGTTCTGATTTCAGGCAATGGAAGTAATTTACAGTCGATCATTGATAGCGTCGAAGCGGGGCAAATCAATGGCCATATAACAGCCGTAATATCAAATAAGGCGGATGCCTATGGCTTAGTACGTGCGAAAAAACACAATATTGATCAACAAGTAATTAGTCACAAAGACTTCAACTCTCGCAAAAACTTTGATTTGGCTTTATCAGAAACCCTAACTTTATTGAATCCGGACATTATTGTACTCGCTGGCTTCATGCGAGTACTTGGTTCAGCTTTGATTCAGGCTTTTGATCGTAAAATTCTCAACATCCATCCATCATTATTACCGAGCTACAAAGGGTTAAACACATTCCAACGAGCTATCGATAACCAAGAAATGGAGCATGGCGTTAGTATCCATATCGTCACACCAGAGCTCGATAATGGCCCCGTTATCGTGAGGGGACGTTACCCAATTTTAACTGACGACACGGTGTCAGACCTGCAAGGAAAAGGACATCGATTGGAACACCGAATGTATCCACAGGTATTGAGGTGGTTGGGCCAAGGTGATTTGCAAATTAATTCAGATACAATATTATTCAAGGGGAAATTATTAGAAAGGCCGATCGAGTATGAAACCAGATAAACGGCATAATTTAATTTTATCGCAATGGCTCATCGGGCTGTTGTTATTTATCTCGAATATCACATCTACCGTTGCCGATGAATTGAAACTACAGCCCTTTGCTGCCAATTACTCACTTCATCTTGGCCAAAAGTACGTCGGTCAATCAACGTTGTCGTTAAAACAATCTGGGGGTTTATGGAGCTGGCAAACCAGCGCTAAAACGATTGGCATTTACAGCTGGTTAAGCAATAAGAAACCACATTCTGAAACTCATTTTTCATTGAATAATGACAGCTATCTCATCCAAAACTTACTTATATCTGATGAAAGTGATGAGCGTCTTTATGAAACAGTTCACTTTAATTGGCAGAAAAAACAGGCAATAATTCTTCGAAAGAATTTAACCCATTCAGCCTCAATTTCTGACGATGTCTACGACTATAACAGCATTAAATGGCTCGTCGCGAACATGATGAAGACAAAGAAATCAGAAATTGAAGTAGACTTTTATGTCAAGGGGACGATAGTCAAGTCAAAAATAAAACGCATCGATAATGAGACTTTAGATGTGCCAGGTAAAAAGGTTTCTGCGTGGGTATACGAGCAAACCACAGTTAATAGCAAAACCAAGTGGCGATACTACTTAAATCCAGTAAGACCACTTATCCCGCTAAAAATTGAAAAGTTAAAACCTGGCAAACAAACTGCTACTTTATTATTAGAATCAAAATTCTGATTTAAATAAACAACAGTCAAAAAAAATTAATTACTATCAACAACCTCTTAAAATTGGGTTACACCGGGCGTAATTTCTTTGAAGTTTTTATTCTTCATTCGAAATATTTCTACTGGAGCATAGGGCACCTGCTCAATAAAACTCGGTAATTCACTTTGATCTATATTAAGCGTACGCATCATTGTCTGACAGGCTTTAATATCGATTATATTGTCTTGGTCAAGCAGCCTAGCCTTGTCAACTAAGGACTGATTAGCTGAATAGTTGCCCTTCTGAAAAAGCTGTAACTCATCACCATGTAGAACAATCGCAATACGGCCATGCTGCTGAGGGTCAAACAACTCTCTTAAACTATCCGCTCTACTTAGAACCACATCGAGTTCTTGAGCCGTGCTGACGGTTACATCGAATACGTAACCCCCAACTAATATTTTTGGTTCAGTTAACTCGGGCATTGTAGGATCTTGAAAAGGCTCAACCTTTAGTGAGACAACTTTCTGCTCGGCAGCTAAAGCAAAAAAACAAAATCCAGCCAGCAATATAAAAACTACGCCTAAACGAGCCATGATGAATCACCTGCTAATCAGAACCTGCGATCTTCATATTTTCTATCAATATTGATCCTGTGCGAATGTTGCTGAGTTTATCGATATCATTCCCCACCTCAGAGATACCCATAAACATATCTTTTAGATTGGCTGCAATCGTAACTTCTTCAACCGGATAAAGAATCTCTCCATTCTCGACCCAAAAGCCCGCAGCACCACGGGAATAATCACCGGTAACCGTATTTGCGCCTTGACCCATTAATTCGGTGACGAGAAAACCAGTATGCATAGTTTTCAAGCATTCATTAAATGATTTTCCCGTATTATTGAGCGTCAAATTATGTATGCCACTGCCATGACCCGTCGATTTTAAGCTTAGCTTTCTTGCAGCATAAGAATCGAGTAGGTAGTTTTGGATCACACCATCAATCACTAAACTGGCAGCTTTTATAGCGACCCCTTCCGAATCAAAATTGGCAGAACCTAACGATTGCTTCTCAAACGGTGATTCAATCAGCTGTATAAACTCGGGGAAAATCTGACTGCCGACCGCATCAAGCAAAAAACTGGCTTTACGATACTGCGCTGACCCACTGATGGCCGACGTAAAATGTCCAATAATACTTCTCGCCACTTCGGGCACGAACAACACTGGAGCTGATCGTGTCTTCAATTTCCGAGCACCCAGCCTCTTCACAGTGCGGTCAGCGGCTTTTTCTCCTATCGCCTTCGCCGTCGTTAAATGACTAGCATTGCGGCTAATGTCGTACCAATAATCACGCTGCATGCTGCCATCTGCCTCCCCAATGACAGAACAACTTAAACTATGCCGAGTCTTGTGTTGCGCCTGCAAGAAACCATGAGTATTTCCATAAACAGACACTCCAGCACTCATATCAACCGAAGCACCCTCTGAATTAACAACTCTCGGGTCAAAATCTAAAGCAGAGGATTCACACTCGAGTGCCAGCTCAATAGCGGCCTCAGGCGTAATATCCCAAGGATGATAGAGATCAAGCTCTTTAAATTCTGTCGCGATTAGATCTTTATCAGCTAAGCCAGCACAGGGATCTTCCGAAGTATATTTAGCAATATTACAAGCAGCTTCGACTGTTTTTCGAATCGCTTCTGGATTTAAGTTTGAAGTGCTGGCAGTCCCTTTATGTTGACCAAAATAGACACTAATTCCCAGTCCATTATCCTGCTGATGCTCAATTGTTTCGACTTCACGCATGCGAGCCGAGATCGATAAGCCTTGAGAAACAGACAAACCCGCTTCAGCCTGAGTGGCGCCTTTAGCCAATGCCATTTTAAGCGTGTCTTCGACAATATTTTTAAATGATTCTGCATCGGGAAATGCTAATATATCTGAGTGTATTTTATTCATTACGGCATTCTAGCCTATCCCCTTATGGAAAACGAAACAAAGTTTGACGACCCTGATGGGATCGAGATCGTAAGTAAGACCCAACTGAAACGTGAGAGCATTGACATTCAAAAGCTCGGCATACGCCTGGTGGGAATGTCAAACGATCAATTAGCAAAGATACCGCTCGACGAGCATGTGTTAGAAGCCATAGCACTAGCCAAAAAAATTCAGAACAAACGTAGTGCGTTAAAAAGGCACTACCAGTTTTTGGGCAAGCTATTGCGAGCGCGGGAAACTGACACAATAATTGAAGCGATAAGAGTTATTGAAGAGGCCAAACACGGCCACATTCAACGGTTCCACCAGGCGGAGATGTGGCGAGACGAGATTATTGCTAAAGGTAACCTAGCGATAGAGTCCTTGGTCGACCAGCAAGCGGGTGCCGACAGGCAAAAACTGCGTCAGCTATCACGTAATTATGCCAGTGCAACGAAGTCTGAACGTCAAACTCAGATAGCCAGGCTTATCTACAAAGAAGTGCTACTGGGAATTGATAACAGTTAGAGTTTATCATTCTTAGTTATAGCCCCCGAAGATAGAGTCAAACCACACTGGCAGGAATAACGGGGGTGTTACACTTTACGTCGGCATTCTGACCTCTGTGGCGCAAGAAATGATCCATCAAAACTATCGCCAGCATCGCTTCTGCTATGGGTGTTGCTCGTATACCGACGCAAGGGTCATGACGACCTTTGGTCCTGATTTCGACAGGCTCTGCATTGAGGTCAACCGATTGCCCTCGTAGATGCAAACTTGACGTTGGCTTGAGTGCAATATTCACCAAAATGTCTTGTCCTGAGGTAATGCCGCCCAACGTGCCACCCGCATTATTCGATAAAAATCCCTGCGGGGTAATTTCGTCCCGATGGACACTGCCTTTTTGTTCGATGCAATCAAAACCTGCGCCAATTTCGATACCTTTTACGGCATTGATACTCATCATTGCGTGTGCAATATCGGCATCAATCCGATCAAAAATGGGCTCCCCTAGCCCAACCGGAACACCACTGGCTACCACAGTTATTTTGGCACCAATTGATTCACCTTCTTTTCTGAGGGCATCCATGTACTTTTCAAGCTCGGGTACCATGTCTACGTCAGGACAAAAGAATGGGTTATTGTTGACTTCATTCCAGTCGAAGCTATCGGCTTTGAGCGGACCGAGTTGCGATAAATAACCACGAA
>JBNMQI010000006.1:0-39665 GCA_051277905.1 Gammaproteobacteria bacterium
TAGTGCTATTGTTGATGGGCTGTAACAAGTTGGCTTCCTTAGCACGATGCAAGCGACCAGCATCGACGGTAATAAAGAGATCCACAGGGGTATTACGGCCTTCGTTAATCATGCGCGTTAGCAACTTGTCTGCCTTGGCTGTAATTAAATTGGTTTTGATACCCGTTTCGGCGCTAAACTTATCAAGCAATGGTTTGATCAAAGCCTCCTTGCGAGCAGAATAAACATTCACCTCGGCAGCTAACGCGCTGGTGGATAAAACGACAGCCAATACACTGGCCATCAATGGAAGTTTGATCTTGTACATATTTAAAACTCTCGATTTAGGTTAGTTAAGTTTTAATGAATAATAAATTAGGATTGATAAAAGGAATGCCATGACACGAATTCCAACAACAAAGTTATTCTAGTAGATTAGAATACGAATGTAAATAATAATATTTCTCATTAACAGCCAGATGAAAATTAATGTCAATTCAAGTACCACTACTAGAAGATGAACAATTTGCCTGGACGCAATTACAATTATTGCTGCAAGCACAGGGTGATTCATTCGATATTGAATTCAAAAACAACATTCAACGCTTGGTTATATCAAGTACTTATGCACTAAATCAACTCTGTCGTACCCCCGCCCTATTAGACAACCTGCATAGACTAAAGCAATTTAGCCTTGATCAAGAGACACTCACTTCGGCTTGTGAAGAGGCCAAGGATGTTGGCAACATCCAAAAGGTGCTTCGACAGCATCGACATGCCAAATTGATTGAGATTATTTATCTCGATGTCATAGAAAACATGCCTCTGAAGCTAGTGTTGCGCAATCTGAGTGACTTAGCCGACCAACTCATTAGCTGTGCCCTGACAGCGGCTGAAAGACAACTCATCACAAAACACGGTCAACCAATCGGCATCGATGGTAAGCCGATAACACTCAATATTATTGCGATGGGAAAACTGGGAGGACGAGAACTGAACTTCTCCTCTGATATCGATTTAATTTGCAGTTACGCCAATGAAGGTGATCTAGCGGGGTATGGTCACCTTGCTTACCAAGAGTTTTTCACGCGAGTCGTAAAACTGCTGACTAAACTTTTGAACGACACGACTGAAGATGGTTTTGTCTATCGAGTGGATCTCAGACTCAGACCCTGGGGTGACTCTGGACCTGTCGCACTTCATCATCTGGCACTTGAACACTACTACCAGTTGCATGGCCGCGAGTGGGAACAATATGCCATGGTAAAAGCCAGAATAGTCACCGGTAGTGAGAGCGACCGAGCGTTTATCCAATCAATTATTAAACCGTTCGTATTCCGTAAATATCATGATTATCGAGTCTTCGAGGGATTGGCAAGTCTCAAGGATCAAATTGACCATCAAGCCAGATCGAAAAATATGTATGACAATATTAAGGTTGGTAACGGCGGCATCAGAGAAATTGAATTCTTTGTACAGGCTTTCCAAATATTAAAAGGTGGCCGCAATAACCGACTGCAAAGTCAACAAATTTTGACTTGTTTCGACGTTTTGCAGACACAGAATATTATTCCCACAAAGACTATAAAAGAATTACGTGAAGCCTATGAATTCTTGCGTCAGCTAGAAAACAAAATACAAATGATGGCCGATGAGCAGTCTCATAGCTGCCCACAAAATAAGTTGATACAACAACGAATCGCATTCGCACTTCGATTAAAAGACTGGGAATCAGTGCAAAAGTTACTCGATGGGCACAGAACTAAAGTTAGCCATCATTTCACTGAATTATTTAAGCGAGAAACGGGAACTGACAGTAATATTTCCTTATCGGATGTCTTCAGTGAAGATAAAACCGATAACCAGCAAATTGAATTATTAGAATCATATGGGTTGAACCAAACCGCAGAAATCAATCAAAGACTCACTGATTTTTTCACATCAAAGGCCTGGGGGTTTATGTCGGCAAAAGCAAAACAAAGGTTTTCAACCCTGCTGCCTTACCTTTTAAAATCAGTCAGCCAAACTAAAAATCACCTCATTTTATTTAACCGATTAATCAACCTATTTTCATCCATCGCAGGTCGTAGCGTCTATTTTGAGTTACTCCACCAGAACGGTCAATTACTAGATAAGCTCGTTCGACTGTTTAACAGAAGTGAATGGATCGCTCAAGAAGTGGCGCAATATCCCATGCTATTGGAGTACTTAATTCAACCCAATAACAATAAGGACAAATTTGACCGCGAACAAATAGCGAACGGTCTACAGATTCAACTCGATAACGTCGCAGGCGACACCGAACTCGAACTCGATAGTTTGCGACTGTTTAAGCGCGAACAAACCATCGTCATTGCCATCGACGAATTATCAGAGCAAATTACACCACTGGCTGTGAGCCAATATTTAACCGAACTTGCCGAAGTGATATTACATGCAGTTTATCAATTGGCTTGTATTGCTTTAGAAAGTCAATATGGAAAGCCACAATGCACTGTTGACGGTGTTATGCGAGAAGCTAACTTCGCAATTATTGGCTATGGTAAGTTGGGTGGACACGAAATGCACTATCAGTCTGACCTAGATATTATTTTTCTGCATGACTCAATAGGAAGTGAGCAAGTCACAAACGGCAAAAAAAGTATCGATAATAGTGTTTACTTCGCTCGACTCGCTCAAAAAATAATATCCATGACGAGCATTTTGACAAGTTCAGGTAAGTTGTATGAAATCGACTCTCGGCTACGACCCGAAGGTGCCTCTGGACTATTAGTCACATCAGATCATGCCTATCTTCAATACCAACTAAACAAAGCATGGACTTGGGAACATCAAGCACTGGTTCGCGCTCGACATGTCGGCGGTAGTCGAAGACTCCAATCGATCTTTCAAGAGATGCGTCAAAGGATTCTTTGCATTGAACGTGATCCACAGAAATTGAAGCAAGACATCATCAAAATGCGAGCAAAAATCGGTCAGATCAAAGCACCAAAAGAGGGGAACTATTGCAACTTAAAATATTCCAAGGGCTGTATGGTTGATATCGAGTTTATGGTTCAATACTGGTCTTTATTACATTCAAATAAAGTTAGCTCCATTTCGACATATTCTGATAATATTGGTGTTATACAAGAATTGTTTCGGTTAGACCTTATCTCCAGTCGACAATCTCAACTGGTGGGTATCTACCAAACTTATCACCGTTTGTTACATAGAACCGTACTACAAAATAACCCGGCTGAAATTGCTAGCAAAAAAATTGCTGTGGAAGTCGAACATGTTAATCATTGCTGGAACGAGTGTTTCGGCTAGAAAGTCTGGAGTAAGCGCAATGTCAATGGCCGATCGTGATGGTCTCATCTGGTTTGATGGCAAAATGGTTCCCTGGAGAGAAGCCAATATCCATGTATTAACGCACACGCTACACTATGGTATGGGCTGTTTTGAAGGTGTTCGTGCCTATAAGGCAGAACAAGGAACGGCTATTTTTGCACTCGAGGCACACACTCGTCGCCTGTTCGACTCTTGTAAAATACTGGGTATGGACATGCCTTATACGCCCCAACAAATCAATGAAGCTCAGATTGCCGCGGTACGTGATAACAACCTCGAAAGCGCCTATATTCGTCCTATGTGCTTTTATGGTTCAGAAGGTATGGGCTTACGCGCAGATAATCTAACTGTCCATTGCATGGTCGCCGCCTGGGAATGGGGCTCTTATCTCGGAAAGGAAGCACTGGAGAAAGGCATTCGCGTTAAAACCTCTTCCTACACTCGTCATCACGTCAATATTGCCGCAACCAAAGCAAAAGCAAACGGTCAGTACATTAATTCAATGATGGCCTTAAGTGAGGCATTAAAAGATGGTTATGACGAAGCCCTACTTCTCGACCCTGAGGGTTATGTTGCCGAAGGCAGTGGTGAAAATATCTTTGTGATTCGTGATGGCATAATTTACACACCTGAAGTGACTTCTGCCTTAAACGGTATTACGCGTAAAACCCTTTTCACATTAGCAAAAGATGCAGGGTATCAAATAGTCGAAAAAAGACTGACACGTGATGAAGTCTATATCGCAGATGAAGCTTTTTTTACCGGTACTGCAGCAGAAGTTACGCCAATTAGTGAACTTGATAATCGTCCCATCGGATCAGGCGCCAGAGGCCCGATCTCGGAGCAATTACAAAAAGATTATTTTGATTTGGTTCACGGCCGAAACGAAAAGCACCTCGACTTGTTAACTTTCACAAACCCTTAGAGAATAATATGGTCAACCCTGACACAGCAGCAAATCAAAGTAGCTATTCTCAACCAAATACTAAAACTGCGATTGAAGTGAAAGCAGATGATCTGCCAATTCATTGTCCAGTCGAAGGCACAAGCCTATGGAACTCGCATCCTAAGGTTTATATTCCAGTCACGGAAAATGGTGGGGAATCTAGATGTCCGTACTGTGGGACTATGTTTAAGTTACTGTCTGAAAAATAATTTGTATCACCAGCACTGGCATCCTGCGATATGATCGTTTAAAGGTAAAACAATTCAAAGTATGACTCGATGAAGCAAGTAGCATAAAATTCAAGTGACTTGCTTTGTCGAGCCTATTTTTTTAGTGACGCTAAGTGCCGTAATAAGCTTGATTCTAAGTCATTTGCGAGCATTGAAAAATCACCAGCGTTAAGTATCTCAATTGCACTCTCAGCCGTGCACAACCCCCCCTCTCGTTGATTACGCCTCAAGTGATAGATAGAAGGCCTATTTGATGACAGTTTAACTGCTGGTAAACTTTTCAAATAGGGACTTCGATTGTATATTTTCTGGGCTTCTTGCCAAGTGCCATCAATGATAATGTAGTTTTGAAAATCAGACGCCCCTGAGATAAACTGACCATCGACCGATGGATACACTAAAGCAATAGAGCCTTCATTTATAATTTTTAAGAGCCAGGGATCAGGCGTCACTCTATCCCATACAACAATGTGTGCACTTTTCCCCAGTACATCAAGGACTAACGGACCCGTATTCGTTTTTTTATACTGTTCTCTTTTATGTGTTAAAAGAATAATATTCATAATTAAAAACGAAGATTCTTCGTTATGTAAACTGTCGACTACATACAGGAGGGTTTAACAAAGCCTAGGAATAGCAGTGACTTAAAACTGCGCATTAGTGGGATCTTAATATGGTTAAACTGCGATCAATAATTTTCTAAGATCCATAAAAAAAGGGCACTATAAAAGTGCCCTTTTCTTTTCCCTTTTTACTAAACAAGCTTAGACTGACTCAGTCTCAGCTGCAGCATCTTCTGCTACGGCTTTCATACTCAAGCGAATACGACCCTGACGATCAACTTCAAGTACTTTGACTTTAACCATATCACCTTCTTTAAGCTTGTCGCTGACGTTCTCAACGCGCTCATCAGAGATTTGCGAGATATGAACCAGTCCGTCTTTTCCAGGAAGAATATTAACGAATGCCCCGAAATCCATGATTTTGGCAACTTTACCTTCGTAGATTGTTCCGACTTCAACTTCGGCAATAACCATCTCGACTCTACGTCTAGCTTCATCACCGGCAGCTTTTTCTACCGAGGCAATTTTAACGACACCGTCGTCATCAATTTCAATACTTGCGCCTGTTTCTTCAGTAATTGCCCGGATGGTTGATCCGCCTTTGCCAATAACATCACGAATTTTTTCAGGGTTAATTTTGAAAGTAACCAGACGTGGGGCAAATTCAGACATTTCTTCACGGCCTTCAGTAATAACCTTAGCCATTTCCTCTAGGATAAACAAACGCCCGTCTTTGGCTTGCTCAAGCGCTTTTTGCATAATCTCGGTTGTGATACCGTCGATCTTGATGTCCATTTGCAAAGCAGTAATACCATCGGTAGTACCCGCCACTTTGAAGTCCATGTCGCCTAGATGATCTTCGTCACCCAAAATATCAGACAATACTGCAAAACCTGCGTCTTCTTTGATCAAGCCCATCGCAATACCGGCAACGGCTGCTTTTAACGGTACGCCTGCATCCATCATCGACAAACTAGCACCACAGACACTAGCCATTGATGAAGAACCATTTGATTCTGTAATTTCTGCTACCACTCGAATGACGTAAGGGAAATCGTCAACTGAGGGCATAACAGCTTGAACACCACGCTTGGCTAAACGACCATGACCAATCTCTCGACGTTTAGGTGTACCAACACGACCACATTCACCCACACTTGATGGTGGGAAGTTATAATGCATCATGAAATTTTCTTTGCGCGTGCCTTCAATTGCATCAATAATTTGCGCGTCACGACCGGTACCTAGGGTTGTCACGACAATGGCCTGAGTCTCACCACGAGTGAAGAGAGCTGAACCATGGGTTCTGGGTAGCAAACCAGTACGAATTGCAATCGGGCGAACGGTGCGCGTGTCACGTCCATCGATACGTCTTTCACCGGAGATAATTCTATCTCGAACAATTTTCTTTTCTAGCTTGCCGAATGTTTCACGAACAGCTGACTCACTATGTGAACCCTCTGCATCGCTAACTAACGCAGCAACAGCACTACTTCGAACAGCTGACAATTTGTCCTGACGGTCTAACTTGTCAGCAATAGCATAAGCTTCGGTAATGGCAGCTGAAGATTGATTACTCACTAAGTCAGCCAAAGACAAGTCAACTTCTGGCGCTGCCCATTCCCAAGGTGTGGTATTGACTTCTGCACTGAATTCTTTGATTGCCTGAACCACTGTCTGGAGTTGCTCGTGACCAAAAACAACTGATCCCAGCATGACTTCTTCTGACAAACGGTTGGCTTCAGATTCAACCATAAGTACCGCTTTATCTGTACCGGCAACCACTAGATCAAGATCGGAATCGACCAATTGACTAATGCTTGGATTTAAAATGTATTCACCATCCTTGTAACCTATTCTAGCAGCACCAATCGGGCCGTTGAATGGCATACCAGAAATAGAGATGGCGGCAGAAGCACCAATTAAAGCTGGGATATCAGGATCAATATCGGTATTCATTGAAATAACAGTAGCAACGACCTGAACTTCGTTCATGAATCCTTTAGGAAACAAGGGTCGAATAGGTCGATCGATCAGACGACACGTTAATGTCTCCTTTTCACTTGGACGACCTTCACGCTTGAAAAAACCACCCGGAATTTTACCCGCAGCATAAGTCTTTTCAATGTAGTCAACCGTTAATGGGAAAAAAGCACGACTAGGGTCGGCCTTTTTCATACCTACCACGGTTACCATAACGATGGTGTCCGCCATATTAACAAGAACAGCACCGCCTGCTTGACGCGCTATCTCGCCGGTTTCCAAGGTAACTTCGTGCTCGCCGTACTGAAATGTCTTTTTAATTGGATTCACACTTTATCTCTCTAAAATTATTCAAAGTCACTGTAAATATATATTACTAGCGACGCAGACCTAACTTTCCGATCAATTCTCTGTAACGACCCTGGTTTTTAGATTTCAAATAATCCAATAAGCTACGGCGCTGATTAACCATTTTAAGCAAACCACGACGCGAATGATGATCGTGGATATGCTCTTTAAAATGCTCCGTTAAGTGCTTAATTTGATGTGAAAGTAGTGCAACCTGCACCTCGGGTGAACCTGTATCACCTTCGGATTGCTGGTGCACAGAAACGACTTCTCGCTTTTGTTCAGCTGTCATTGACATGGATAAAACCTCGTGGACCCGAAAAGGCTGGTATTCTACCTAGCAGAGCAGGCAGTAACAAGGGCTTTTATGGAATTCTACCAGTTTAAATTCCAACCCTTCAATGCAGCAACTATCTTGCTGTATTCATTAATCTCTTTGGCGCTATCAAACCATTGGGTAGCGCCTTTCCAATGCCGATAAATTCACCACTTTCGGCTATTAGACTTAATAGGTTGCTATGTCCTATATTAGTAACTTCAACCGCCACACCATTCTTTAACAAATCAACCGCTGTTGAATCTATTATCAGTTCCTGCAAGTCCGTTAACGCACTTTCTACAGGCAACAAACATTGATCTATGACATCGAGCCCTTGTTCGGCTAATGCAGTTAAATAATCAAGAGTATAAATCGGTTGCTGCCAATAAGGATGCACTGCTTTGCGCTCAAGTAAACTTACAAATGCACCACAGCCTAGCGCCTTTCCAATGTCTTCAGCGAGTGTACGAATATAGGTACCCTTAGAGCAATGCACCTCTATTTCTAGTTGGATACCATCAAAACTTAACTGCGTCAGTTTATAAATTTCTATTGACCTCGCAGCACGCTCGACTTCTTTACCCTTTCTTGCTAACCGATAAAGCGGCTGCCCTTTGTGCTTTAAGGCAGAGTACATAGGCGGAATTTGTTCAATCGAACCAGTTAAAGATTTAAGCACTGCAGCAATATTAGCCACATTCACATTAACGACAGATTCAGACGTTATGTCCCCTTCCGCATCGCCAGTCGATGTTGTTTTACCCAGATGACAAATAGCACGGTAACTTTTACTGGCGTCGAGTAGATAAGATGAAAATTTTGCTGCTTCGCCAAAACAAATTGGCAGCATTCCGGACGCTAGCGGGTCGAGACTACCGGTATGGCCGCCTTTATTGGCTTTGAATAAGTGACGAGCCATCTGCAGTGCTTTATTTGAACTAATACCAAGGGGCTTATTGAGCAAAAGAATTCCATCAACATCACGGAATCCAACTGGTTTACTGGAACCTCGACCCATTATTCGGAAGAATTTGCCTTGTCTTTTTGGATGGCTGAATCAATTAATTCAGACATATTACGGCCACGAATATCAGTATCGTCATACACAAATACTAACTTTGGCGTTAGGCGAGATTTCAAAACGCGTCCAATTTCACGTTGCAAAAAACCACTAGCCCGCTTAAGAGCATGAAGCGTTTCTTCCGCAGCTTCCTGGTCAAGCACACTAAAATAAACCTTAGCCTGCGACAAATCCTTAGTCACTACCACTTCAAGCACACTCGAAGCCGACATACGCGGATCTTTAACACTGTTATTAATTAAACCGGCCAGCTCACGATGAATCTGTGAGGCTAACCTATCGCTACGGGAATAATCCTTAGGCATTACTATTGTCGAAGTCGGTTGATTGAATATTCAAGTCAGAAAACTCAGTAGGTCGCTAACTATGCAAGAGAACGAGCAATTTCTACTCGCTCAAATACTTCTATTTGATCGCCGGGACGAACGTCATTGTAATTCTTCACTGCGATACCACATTCAGTACCCATTCGAACTTCTTCGACGGCATCCTTAAAGCGGCGTAATGACTCAAGCTCACCTTCATAGATAACAACATTGTCGCGTAGTACACGAATTGGAAGACCCTTACGAACAACACCATCGACAACCATCGATCCAGCAACATCTCCAAATTTAGGCGAGCTGTAAACTTCTTTAACAGTCGCTAGGCCAAGAATATTCTCCCGTGCCTCTGGTGCCAGCATACCCGACATGGCAGCCTTGACGATATCAATAACTTCATAGATGATACTGTAATAACGAATATCAACTCCACCGCTTTCCGCCGCACGTTTCGCAGCATTGTCAGCTCGAACGTTAAAACCAACTACCATGGCAGATGATGCCGCAGCGAGATTAATATCGGACTCACTCAAACCACCAACACCACAACTAATAATATTGGCACGTACTTCATCAGTAGATAATTTTTGCAACGCTTCACGAATAGCTTCCGCACTACCCTGCACATCGGCCTTGATCAATACGTTGACTTCGGATATTTCACCCTCTGTCATTGCATCAAACATACCTTGCAGCTTAGTTTTATGCTGATCAGTTAGTTTGGCTTCACGAATTTTAGATTCACGAGCTTGAGCAAATTCTCTCGCCTTACGCTCATTCTCAACAACAAAAACTTCATCTCCAGCATTGGGTACGCCAGAAAGACCGAGCACCACGATTGGTATTGAAGGTCCGGCACTGTCAACGGCTTTCGATGACTCGTCATACATAGCACGCACACGACCATATTGAGTACCCGCCAATAATAACTGTCCTTTCTTTAACTCGCCTGACTGAACCAAAATAGTAGCAACAGGGCCACGTCCTTTATCGAGTGTTGCTTCGACAACAATACCTTTTGCACTACCGGTATTTGGCGCCTTTAATTCAAGTAATTCTGACTGAAGTAAAATTGATTCAAGTAACTTTTCAACACCGTCACCAGTAATAGCAGAAACATTTATAAACATATTTTCACCACCCCAATCTTCTGGGATTACTTCTAGTGCTGCTAGTTCACTCTTAACTCGATCTGGGTCAGCATTTTCTTTATCCATTTTGTTAACTGCAATAACAAGTGGAACATGAGCGGCACGGGCATGATCAATTGCTTCTCTGGTTTGAGGCATAACACCATCATCAGCAGCAACAACCAGCACAACAATGTCAGTCGCTTGAGCACCACGAGCACGCATAGCTGAAAACGCAGCGTGACCAGGTGTATCTAAAAAGGTAATCATACCGTGATCAGTTTCTACATGATAAGCACCAATATGTTGCGTAATGCCACCGGCTTCGCCAGAGGTCACACGTGACTTGCGAATATAATCGAGCAGTGACGTTTTACCATGATCAACATGACCCATGATGGTCACCACTGGTGGGCGGGAAACCATGTCTTCACTGGCTTCAGCAACATTTTCGAATAACTTCTTTTCGAAATCATCCTCAGTCAAGACCGCAATAACGTTATGACCCATTTCTTCTACGACCAGAGTCGCAGTGTCAACATCTAGGATTTGGTTAATGGTTGACATGCTGCCCAATTGCATCAAAGCCTTAACAACGTCACCAGCCTTGACTGCCATTTTTTGAGCTAATTCACCGACAGTCATCGAGTCAGAAATCTCGACATTACGAATAATTGGTGATGTAGGCATTGCGAAACCATGCGCATTATCAGGGTCATTAACCTGTCTGCGACTCTTCTTAAATTTTTGTTTACGGCCGCCTGCACTTTGCTTGCCACCAGGTTTGACATGCAATTCTTTACGGCCGTAGCGAGTACCTTTTTCATCACCACGCTTGCCTGACTTACCACTTTTCTCGTCGTTCGCAACTGCTGCTGCAGCTGCTCGAGAAGCTTCTTCTAAGGCAGCTTTAGCGGCGTTTTCTGCCGCTGAAGCTGCAGCAGCATCAGCCATTTTCTTAACAAGAATTCCTTGAGCAGCTTCTACTTCCTGAAGGCTTTTCGAGTAGGCTTGCTTTTCGGCTTCTGCATGCTCTTTCTCCATTACTAGTCGGGCTTCTTCTGATTCATGAACAGATGCTTGTTCGGCTTCTTTAGCCGCAGCCAAAGCAACCGGATCAACAGCTTGTTCAAGCATCTCTAAAACAGCTGCTATTTCAACATCTGCCTGCTCATCAATAATTGGCGTGATTTCGACATCAGCAACTGGCAATACAGCAATCTCAGGCTCAACGTCCGATGGGCGTGCAAACGTTCGTTTTTTACGGATCTCGACATTAATTGTTTTAGTGGTGGCATTACGGCCTGACACACCAGACACTTTCAATTCGCTTTTACTTTTGCGATTCAAAGTTATTTTTTTGGGTCCACCTGCCTCTGCATTACCCTGATTGACTCGAAGAGACTCAAGCAGTTTTAATTTGTCTTCGTCAGAAATGGGATCATCCTCACCCGCAACTTTTACACCGGCTGCACTCAATTGATCCAGCAGTTTTTCGACACTGATGCCAATGACTTCTGAGAGTTGTTTTGCTGTCGCGTTTGCCATGTTTATCTGTCCTAATGCAAATGGTTGATAGCTTATTTCTTTAGCTTTTCGTTACAGATTACTTAGCGCCGTCTTCTGCAAACCATGGTTCGCGCGCTTTCATTATTAACTTGCCAGCGAACTCAGCTTCTAAGCCTTCATTCTCTTCAAGCTCATCAGTTGATTGTTCGGCGAGGTCTTCCATCGAGCAAATACCGCGTTTTGATAACTGATTTGCCAATTCGTCAGTCATAAATTCCATATTTAAAAGGTCATCATGAGGCTTACCAGAAACAGTGGCAGCTTCTTTGGCAATGGCCAAAGTTAAAAGAGCATCACGAGCCCGCCCACGCAGTTCTTTAACAATATCTTCATCAAATTCATCTATTTCAACAAGCTCAGCTTCTGGTATGTAGGCAACTTCATCGATAGTGGTTAAACCCTCTTGAACGAGAATAACTGCAACTTCTTCATCAACATCTAGTTGTTCCATAAAGTTTTCAACTAACTGTCGAGACTCACCTTCAGACTTTTCTTCTGCAGCGGCTTCATCCATGACGTTAAGAGTCCAGCCCGTCAGCTGACTAGCCAACTTGATATTTTGCCCACCGCGACCAATAGCTTGCGATAATTTATCTATCGGTACAGCAATATCCATTGAACCTTTTTCTTCATCAATGACTATCGAAGTTACTTCAGCAGGAGACATGGCATTAACAGCAAATTGGGCCGGATTTTCATCCCAAAGAATAATATCAACACGTTCGCCAGCTAATTCATTAGACACCGACTGGACACGAGAACCGCGCATACCAACGCAGGCACCGACAGGATCCATTCTTGGTTCGTTACTTTTGACTGCAATTTTAGCTCGCATACCCGGATCACGAGCCGCGGCAACAATTTCAATTAAGCCTTGCCCTACTTCAGGCACCTCAAGCTTAAATAGCTCCATGAGGAACTCTGGAGCAGTACGACTAATAAATAACTGAGGTCCACGAACTTCAGATGCAATTTTGTATAAGAATCCACGGACACGGTCACCCGGACGCATTGATTCACGTGGAATCATTTCCTCGCGTGGAATAAACCCTTCAGCATTATCACCGAGATCAACATAAACGTTACCACGCTCTACACGTTTAACCTGACCCATAACTAGGCTATTTTCTTTTTCGATGTAAGCGTCTATGACTTTACGACGCTCCGCTTCGCGGACTTTCTGGACTATGACTTGCTTGGCTGTTTGGGCCGCAATTCGACCAAATTCAACAGAGTCAATTTGCTCTTCGATGAATTCACCCAATTGGATTTCAGGCTGCTCGTATTGGGCAGCTTCAAGCGTTGTTTGACGTAATGGCTCTTCGAGGCCGTTATCACTTGACAATACAACTTCCCAACGACGATAAGTATCGTAGTCGCCCGTCTTTCGATCGATATCAACGCGGACTTCAATTTCTTGGCCATGCTTCTTTTTAGTGGCAGATGCTAAAGCGGCTTCAATCGCTTCGAAAATAACTTCGCGATCAACACCTTTCTCATTTGAAACCGTATCTGCTACTAACAGAATCTCTTTATTTTCCATCGTTGTTTCTCGCAATATATAGAATACGTTAAATCTCTATGCTCTAACTATAATCTGTATGTCTATTTATAAAAGGTAATTTACCCTTTAAGATTAATTTTAAATTATTAAAATTGACCTACCAAATTTGCCTTACCAATATCTAAAAAAGGTAGCTCGAAGTTTTCGCCATCAACATCGACTTGGACAAACTTTGACTGCACTACGCCTTTAAGAATTCCTTTGAAATTCTTTCTGCCGATAAGAGCAACGTCTAACTTAATCTTAATAACCTCACCAGAAAAACGATCATAATCACTTAACTTAAATAGTGGTCGATTGATACCCGGTGACGATACCTGCAGATCGAATGCCTGCTGAATAGGATCCTCTACATCTAGAATAGCACTAACTTGACGGCTAATTGAAGCGCAGTCATCGACATCTACACCTTGCTCACGATCAATGTAGATACACAGTGTGCCATGGCCAGAGCCACCAGTAAATTCAACGCCGACGAATTCATAACCCATCGCCTCTACCACTGGTTCGAACAACTCGGATAAATCTTTCACGCAGTTAGACCTTAAAATTAAACCAATAAAAAAGGCCCATAAAGGGCCCCTTATAACTGACTATAAACTTGCTTTATGACATCAAATAGTCAATTGCCAGTGTGTTTGGTAGCGGGGGCAGGATTTGAACCTACGACCTTCGGGTTATGAGCCCGACGAGCTACCAAGCTGCTCCACCCCGCATCAGAAGGACGGCATAATAGCCATGTTGGTTACTATTTACAAGCAGTAATTAAGAAGTTTTTGTCAGAATTGAAATATAATTAAACCGCTGATTTCAGGGGCGTTAAATTAGCTATTTTATTAATGAATAACAGCTTAACTGAAAGCCATAATACAATAGGCCATTAAGCCTGAAGGAAATATACCCAGCCCAAGTAAACTCAAACCATTTAAGCTCAGTAGTATCTTTACATCGAGTGGATCTTTAATACTTAACTCACGCTCTTGATCAGATGGGTCAAAGTACATGGCCTTTACAACCCTTAAATAGTAAAAGAGGCCGATAACCGATAATAAAACAGCAACGACAGCCAGCCAAACCATATCAATGCTAACAACTGCTTGAAGTACACTTAACTTAGCATAGAAACCAACGGTCGGCGGTAACCCAGCCATAGAAAATAACGCAATAGCAAGCAACGCGGCATACCAAGGATTTTTATTATTGAGCCCGGTCAGGTCGTCAATATTTTCAGCTTCAAAGCCTTCCCGATTCAGTAACATTAATACACCAAATGCAACTGATGCCGTAATCGCATAGGTCAAGGTATAAAACATAGCGGCCGAGTAACCCACCGCGGTGCCTGACAATAACCCAAGCAAAATAAACCCAACATGAGATACCGTTGAGTAAGCCAACATACGTTTGAAATTGGTTTGCACGATAGCAACAATATTACCCAATGCCATCGAAGCAATTGCCAGCACTAGGAGCATTTGAGACCACTCAACTTGCAAATCAGACAGACCATCAACTAGCAGTCTAATCGCCATAGCAAAACCAGCAATTTTAGGCGCAGTACCGATAAACAACGTCACTGATGTCGGCGCTCCTTGATAAATGTCCGGTAACCACATATGGAATGGAACGGCACCTAACTTAAATGATAGACCAACGATAATAAAAGTCAGCGCAAACGAAAGTGCAATCGGATTTTCAGTCAATTGCGCCCTGACGACATCCGATAACTGATTAAGATCGATCGTTCCAGTAATACCATAAAAGATAGAAATACCGTACAACAGAAGGCCTGAAGCCATTGCGCCAAGCACAAAATATTTCATCGCTGATTCTGAGGCCTGCACAGACTTTCGATTGAAAGCAATCATGGCGTAAAGCGACAGTGATAGTAATTCGAGGCCTAAATAAACTAACAAGAAGCTGTGAGCCGAAGTCATGATCATCATGCCCAACACTGCAAATAGGCCAAGTACATAATACTCACCCTTATAAATGCCGTGATCTTTGAGATAATCACGTGAATAAATAAACACCAAAGCACTGATCAGGAGGATAGCCACTTTCAATGTTACCGCCAGTTGATCCAGTATGAAGGACCCACCAAAGGTTGAAACACTATCGACGGGTGCTACCGCGATTACAGCGACAGCCGTTAGCAATAGCGTTAGTACAGTGAGGAATAAGGTAAAACCGCGTTTCTCCTGTGGTAGGAATAGATCGATCAAAAGTACTAAACAGGTCATCCCGAGCATTACCATTTCAGGTATAGCGGGAACTAAATTAGGTTGGATGAATTCTGACATAGGATACTTATATCTTCGAGATCATAATATGGTTCAACAAGTTATCGATGGTGGCATGCATCACATCAACTAAAGGATCTGGCCAGAGTCCGAGCGCCAGTACCGCTATTGCTAGGATCGACAGGAATAAGAGCTCGCGACGATTAATATCAATTAATACTTTAACGTTTTCGTTGCCAATATCGCCAAAGATTACTCGCTTCACCATCCATAGTGTATAAGCCGCACCGAGTATCAAAGTTGTTGCTGCTAAGAATGCAATCCAAAAGCTAGCTTGAAAACTTGCCAGAATAATCATGAATTCGCCGACAAAACCTGATGTACCAGGCAAGCCTGCATTCGCCATCGCAAAGAAAACCATAAACCCAGCAAACATTGGCATGGTGTTAGCAACCCCACCATAATCGGCAATTTGACGACTGTGCATACGGTCATACAATACGCCAACACATAGGAACATAGCGCCCGAAATAAAACCGTGAGAAACCATTTGTACCATGCCACCTTCAAGCGCTAAGGCTGCGCCCTGGGTTCCATTGCCGTTATCTATAATTTTAAATATTATGAAAAATCCAAGCGTTACAAATCCCATATGAGCAATAGAGGAATAGGCAATAAGCTTCTTCATGTCTTGCTGAACTAAAGCGACAAAACCGATGTAAACAACAGCGGTCAGCGACATTGTAATCACTAACCAGTCTAATTCTTGGCTAGCATCTGGCGTGATTGGAAGGCTAAATCGAAGAAAACCATAGCCACCAATCTTCAGCATGATAGCGGCTAGGATGACCGAACCTCCCGTTGGTGCTTCGACGTGTGCGTCAGGTAGCCAGGTATGCACCGGCCACATGGGTACCTTGACTGCAAATGCGATCAAAAAGGCAAGGAATATGAATATCTGTTCGTCTAAATCTAGTTGTAATGCGTGGAAATCAAATATAGAAAAACTACCTGATTTGTTATACATATAAATCAAGGCCACCAACATTAATACCGAGCCGACAAAGGTATAAATGAAAAACTTAAGCGTTGCATAGATTCGGTTCGCACCACCCCAAACACCGATAACCAAAAACATCGGAATTAACATGGCTTCGAAGAATATGTAAAACAGGATCGCATCAAGCGATGAAAAAGTACCGATCATGAAACCTTCCATAATCAGGAAAGCCGCTAAATACTGTGAAGCGCGATATTTAATTGATTCCCAAGAGGCAATTATGACGATAACGGTGGTGAACGATGTCAACAGAATGAGTGGCATTGAGATACCATCCACCCCAATAAAATATTCGATATTAAAGGCAGGTATCCAAGTATGTCGCTCGACAAACTGTAGTAGGTGGGTATCCACATTGAACTCGGTATAGAGCGGGATGGTCAGCAAGAAAGTAATAATCGATACCAGCAACGCTAACTTTTTAGCGCCTGATGAATCTTCTTTATCGCCCGCGAACAATACCAGTATGCCACCTATGATAGGTGTCCAGATAACGAGGCTTAATAATGGCCAATCAGCGTACATAGTTTAAAACTTACCTTTTATAATTATTTGGAATGACAGTCTAAGAATTTAGCCTGCTGGCTTAACCCAAAATGGCCCAGCCGAGTAACAAAATTAAACCCGAAATCATTGCGAATGCATAATGGTTGAGATAACCCGTTTGCACGTGACGAACGACACCTGACAGCCAACCAACAAGCTTAGCACTGCCATTAACAACCAGACCATCGATCATCAAAGCATCACCGATACGAAACAATACATGGCCAATACCACGGCTTGTCGTTGCAAAAACTGTTTCATTAAATTTATCAAAGTAATATTTCTGGTCTAACAAGTTATAAATAAAGCTAAAGGTTGTTTTAAACCACTCGGCAATCGACGGTTTTTTCAGATAGATATACCAAGATGAAGCAATGCCTGCGAATGCTAGATACAGCGCTGGCTCAGAAAAACCATGAGCAACAAAGCTAGCCGGACCATGAAAGGTTTGTGCAACAGCTGCCATGGTATCGTGCTCGCTGAGAACGAAAATTGGTTGGTCCAGAAAACCACTAAATAGGATTCCATCTATTGCTAACCATCCTATAATAGCGGATGGAATAGCAAGCAATATTAGAGGCAAAGTGACGACGGGTGGCGTTTCATGCAAGTGCTCTCGGGTATGGTCATCCATCCGTTCTTTACCATGAAACACCAGAAAGAACATGCGAAAGGAATAGAAAGCGGTTACAAATACGCCCAACAGTACCATCCAATAAGCATATCCGGCACCAGGAATGCTTGAGTTATGGACCGCCGAAATAATTGCGTCTTTAGAAAAGTAACCAGAGAAGCCAGGAAAACCAATCAATGACAAGGAACCAATCAACGAGACCCAATACGTAATCGGCATATATTTCTTCAATCCACCCATCTTACGAATATCTTGTTCATGATGCATGGCAATAATCACTGAACCTGCAGCAAGAAATAACAAGGCCTTAAAGAATGCGTGAGTCATTAGATGAAATATAGCGGCAGAATAGGCTGAGGCACCTAAGGCAACAGTCATATATCCCAGCTGTGACAAAGTTGAATAGGCAACGACACGTTTAATATCGTTTTGAACAATACCGACCAAGCCCATAAAAAATGCTGTGGTAGCACCAATCACGATTACAACAGACAGTGCGGTTTCTGACAGTTCGAATAGAGGCGACATACGAGCCACCATGAAAATTCCAGCTGTTACCATGGTTGCAGCGTGAATAAGGGCAGAAATAGGGGTTGGGCCTTCCATAGAATCGGGTAACCAAACGTGCAGTGGCACCTGTGCTGACTTACCCATCGCACCTACAAAAAGCAAAATGCAGGCAATTGTTATCACTGACCATTCTAATCCTGGGATCAATTCCATAGTTTCACTAGTCATTCTGCTAGTGTTACCAAATACTTCGAAATAGTCGAGTGACCCGGTGTACATCAATATCACTGCTATACCGAGTAGGAAGCCGAAATCACCAACACGATTAACCAAAAAGGCCTTTAGATTTGCATAAATAGCTGTTTCTTTTTTGTACCAAAATCCGATCAGTAAATAAGACACTAATCCAACAGCTTCCCAGCCAAAGAAAAGTTGAAGAAAGTTATTTGACATAACTAGCATTAACATTGCAAAAGTAAACAATGAGATATAGCTAAAAAATCGTTGGTAGCCAAGATCATCGTGCATATAGCCAATAGTATAAATGTGTACCATTAATGAAACACTGGTGACAACCACCATCATGATTGCCGTTAAACTATCGACCAAGAATCCAATTTCAAAACGGATACCATCACTTACCATCCAGGTATACAAGGACTCGTTATAAACTGCTGCACCATCGAAGGCGACATCTTTTAGTACAACTAAAGCCAAAACGAAGGAAGTACCAACGCCCAGAGTAGTCACCCAATGAGCTGCACTGCGACCAATTTGTTTGCCAAAAAATCCAGCTATAATTGCACCAAACAAAGACGCTAGTGGAATGGCTAGATAGACAGATTCCATGCTCATCCTTTTAACTCATTGATATCTTCTACGTTAATAGACTGCTTGTTACGAAAAAGAACAACCAAGATAGCTAGTCCAATGGCCGCTTCGGCTGCCGCAACTGTTAGAATAAAAAAAACAAATATTTGGCCAGCTAAATCATTTAGATAATGTGAAAAAGCAATGAAGTTCAAATTCACCGCGAGTAGCATCAGTTCAATCGACATCAATAGAATAATAATATTCTTACGGTTGATAACAATGCCAGCAATACTAATGCTAAACAAAATCGCAGCAAGAATTAGATAATGGCTTAAAGAAACAGTCATGGCTATTCGTTACCTACGGATTCGTTACTCAAAGATTTACTGCGAGAAGGTTCGCTGCTTGGAGGCATTTTAACAATACGTAATCTATCCGCCTTGGTCACTCTAATTTGGGCTGATGGACTTTGATATTTTGTATGCGTGCGTTTTCTCATGGTTAAAGATATCGCTGCTACGATTGCCACTAATAGGATAACCGCAGCAATCTCAAATGCGAATACGTATTCGGTATATAGAACCCGGCCCAATGCTTTGGTATTACTGAAATCAGCGGCTTTAGCGATTGGTTCTACTACGTTATCACTCGAAAAGATACCGCCTGTTATAACGCTAATCATCATCACAAACATTATAACTGCAACCGCAATACCCAACGGTAGATAACGCACAAAACCTTCGCGTAATCGAGCAATGTTTATATCTAGCATCATTACCACGAACAAAAATAACACCATAACCGCGCCGACATAAACCAGCACTAAAATAATGGCCAAAAACTCAGATTCTAAAGTCATCCAGATAACGGCACTTGTGAAAAAAGTCAGGACGAGAGATAAGGCGGCATGCACGGGATTTCTTACAGTAACAACCGCTGTCGCCGCGACTACTGTCATCAAAGAAAAAATATAAAAAATAATAGTTTCAGTCATCTGGCTAAATTACCGATAAGGTGCGTCAGCTGCACGATCCGCTGCGAGTTGAGATTCATATTTGTCACCAAACTCTAGTAACTTTTCTTTTGTCATAATGTTTTCACCGCGATTCTCAAAGTGATATTCGAAAATATTAGTTTCAACAACAGCATCAACTGGACAGGCTTCTTCACAAAACCCACAGTAAATGCATTTAAACAGATCAATATCGTATTTCGTTGTTCTTCTGGTTCCATCAGCTCTTTCTTCTGATTCAATCGTAATTGCTAGAGCAGGACAAACAGCTTCACACAACTTACAACCAATACAACGTTCTTCGCCGTTAGGATAGCGGCGCAACGCATGTAAACCACGAAAGCGTGGACTAATCGGTGTCTTCTCTTCAGGGTATTGAACCGTGATTTTCTTACTGAAAAAATACCTTCCAGTCACGCTCATGCCCTTAAGTAACTCTAGTAAGAGAAAGCTTTTCAGATAATATTTTATAGTTGCATACATACGCTTTAGCAAACCGCCTAATTAAACCAAGGACCGACTTTGAAATAGACAAAAAAACCTTCGACTACAAGCCATACAATAGTCACTGGAATTAAAACCTTCCAACCCAATCGCATTATCTGATCATAGCGATATCGTGGAAAGGTTGCTCGAAACCATAAAAATAACAACATAAAGAAGCCAGTCTTCAAAAATAACCAGACGATGTTATCGCCCATCAAAGACGGCAAAGGACTTAGCCAACCACCAAAAAACATGAGTGATGCCAGCATTGCTATTAAAATCATATTGGCGTATTCGGCAAGGAAAAATACCGCAAAGGTCATGCCTGAATATTCGACATGAAAGCCTGCTACGATTTCAGATTCACCCTCAGCCACATCAAATGGTGCTCGATTGGTTTCAGCTA
The DNA here is from genome assembly GCA_051277905.1 of Gammaproteobacteria bacterium. Taxonomy (GTDB): domain Bacteria; phylum Pseudomonadota; class Gammaproteobacteria. The sequence goes on from JBNMQI010000006.1 coordinate 21,076, forward strand.
CACCCGATATTAAATAAACCATGAATAGTGGAAACAATGGAAGTATATACCAATGGTAAATACCCCCTGCTTGACTATTAACTATATCGCCAAGATTCAAGCTACCTGCAGCCATCAGCACTCCGACTAAAGAAAAGCCCATGGCAATTTCGTAAGCCACAATTTGTGCGGCCGAACGCATTGCGCCTAACAAGGCATATTTGGAGTTAGATGCCCAACCAGCAATAATAACGCCATAAACTCCGAGTGACGTCATTGCCAAAATGTACAAAAGGCCGGCATTGATATCAGCAAAAACCAAGGTATCAGTAAAAGGCATAACCGCCCAGGCTGCCATCGAAGGAGCAAAGGTAAGAATGGGTGCAATAATGAACAGATAACGGTTTGATTTAGTCGGAATGATGATCTCTTTGAACATCAGCTTAAACATATCTGCGAATGGTTGGAATAAGCCTTTGGGTCCGACACGATTAGGACCTATACGATTCTGCATGTAGCCAATGACTTTTCGTTCAGCCAACGTGTAATAAGCAACCACAATAAATAATGGCACTAAAAGAATAAAAACTTTAAAAAGTGTATAGGTCGTGAACTGGATACCATCGGGCAAAGATGACCAGAGATTAGTCAGTATATCGTTCACCCAACTTTCTCCAGTTCAACTAGACCATAGGCACCACTCAAATCCTTCACCGCAGGAATGCCCGTTGGAACATAGACACAGCCAGCGGGGACATTTTCATCAATTCGTAAGGGTAACGTAGCAACACCCCCACCCTGTTTAACTTGAACTTGTTCAGCACCCGTTAGGTTAAGTTTATCCACCTGTGCCTGATTCATTGCCACAACACATTGCTGGCTCATCAGAGGTGTTTTTTGAAGTGGCTGGGCTTCAAGCACCAAGCTATCAGTGGAATAAATTGGGGTAGCACTTACTTTTTGAAGCGACCGGGGCTTAATTGGGAGCTTTGTATACATCGAGTGAACACCACAAAGATTATTCAAACTTATGCCACGACAAGCTTCCTTCACTTCATTGCGCACTGCGATAGAATCAGAGTACTCAAAGGCATCCGGAACCAAGAGCTGCCCTAATGCCGTCAGTATTTTCCAACCTTGGCGAATACCACTTTCAGGTTGGATAAGACCTTTAAAGCTTTGCCACAAACCTTCAACATTAACAAAAGTCCCGGACGTTTCTGTAAAACAAGCTAGGGGTAAAACTAAATCTGCATTGTCACGCGTAAAATCGTTACTAAAACTATCAATGGCAATTATAAAGTCATTATTTTTTGATAACTGCTTAGCAACTTCTGAAACATTGGTTTCTAGTACAGGATTAACTGCAAAAGTTAATAGAACCTGGTGTTGTGAAGCCAAAATTTCGGCTGTGTTTTGACCTGATTTATCAATTTTGGATCCAGCAACGCCTCGATGAGGCAAAACACCCGCCAAGCTAGCGCCAGCGCTATTGGCCGATGGTGATAAATAACCCAGAGTCGCACCAGATAAGGTAGAGATTGCTTCACAGAGCTCCTGAATTAAGGACAGGTGTGGATTTGATAATGATTGAATACCGACGATTACAGCGGCATCTTTGGCCTTACTGAGTGATTTAGCGATCGCTTTATGCTGTTTGCTCGCTTTGCAATCAGCAATGGTGGCTAGAATGTGAGTTGGCAGTTCAGCCGCTAGCTTAGCCTGCGCAGCAAGCGCCGCCAAAACACCAGCCAAGTCGACTAATAATTGCTCAGCTGAGCCCGCTAGCTCTTGCTCAAGTGGAAAGTTGTACTGACCACTTAGGTGACTGATTGAGGAAACTGTTGCACCGTTATTGATAGCCGCTTTACGTAAACGATGCGCTAAAATAGGTTGTTCTAATCGCAGGTTACCCGCCACTAATAAACAAGCATTCAAAGATTCAATCGATTCTAATGACCGACCTAACCAAGGCATAACAGCTGCTTTGTGTTGATTAGAAAAGTCGACTTGATTGAGTCGAAAATCGATATTATTAGAGCCTAGGCCCCTTAATAGCTTTTGTAGCAAAAACTGTTCTTCTAGCGTTGACTGTGGATTAACGAGGGCCGCTATTTGATTACCGTCCTTATTAGCCGCAGCTGATAACTTTTCAGTCGCAACATTAATCGCAGTCTCCCAATCAACTTCTTTCAGCTGCCCATTCTGGCGTAACAAAGGCAATTTGATGCGAGATTCACTGCTAAGCGCGGTGTAACTAAAGCGATCCCGATCTGAGATCCAAGATTCATTAATTGATTCATTTTCGCGCGGTATAACTCGCATTACCTTGTTATTACGGGTATGAACATACAAGTTAGAGCCGATACAGTCATGGGCTGCAATTGTAGGATGCTGGGTTAACTCCCAAGCACGTGCCGTATATCGTGAGGGTTTGGCCGTTAAAGCTCCAACAGGACAAATGTCAATAATATTACCCGATAATTCCGACGAAATAGCTTTCGCAATATAAGTACCGATCTCAGCATTTTCACCTCGGCCGGTTAAACCCATTTCAGGTAATCCAGCAATCTCATCACCAAAACGAACACAACGAGTACAGTGGATACAACGGGTCAAATCAGTCGCTATCAACGGACCAATATTTTTATCCATAACAACGCGTTTTTGTTCTGTATAACGTGAAACACCAGCACCAAAACCCATGGCTACATCTTGCAATTCACATTCACCACCTTGGTCACAGATTGGACAATCTAATGGGTGATTAATTAACAAAAATTCCATTGTCGATTTCTGTGCTGCAATGGCTTTGGTCGAACGAGTGAAAACCACCATGCCAGCTGCAACTTGAGTTGCACAAGCCGGCATTGGCTTAGGTGCTCGTTCAACTTCAACTAGACACATCCGGCAATTTGCTGCAACTGATAATTTTTTGTGATAACAAAAGCGAGGAACCACAATATTGTTATCATCAGCCACATCAATCAACAATCGACCAGCTTCTGCCTTGATTTCCTGTCCATTGATGGTGAGTGTAATACTGTCGCCCATTGCTGTATTTACCTTATCTCTTTTCTTAAATGTATCAACTAGTATGAAAAGACTAGCCTACTTATCTTATTGAAACGTTAACTCGCTGGTAACGCATCAACTGACCTTAATTAAGTAACCAAAATTAACTTAAAATCGAACGTTTATGATCGACGTAATACTGGAATTCATGTCGGAAATGCTTAATGAAGCTCCACACTGGCATCGCCGCCGCGTCACCCAGTGCGCAAATAGTACGCCCTTCAATTTTATGCGACACTTCTTCCAGTAGCTGAATATCTTCTGATCGACCCTTACCATCAACAATGCGGCAAAGTACTCGATATAACCAACCAGTACCTTCACGACAAGGTGTGCATTGGCCACATGATTCTGAAAAATAAAACCTCGAAATTCGGCGTAATGTTTTTACCATATCGGTTGTCTCATCCATTATCACAACGGCGCCCGAACCTAACATAGAACCAGCTTTGGTAATTGAATCGTAGTCCATTGTACATTCCATCATCACCTCACCCGGTAAAACAGGGACAGAGGAGCCTCCAGGAATAACGGCCTTCAACTTCCGACCATCTTTTACACCACCCGCCATTTCTAACAAGTCTTTAAAAGGCGTACCCATATTGATTTCAAAATTACTGGGCTTATTGACATGCCCTGAAACCGAAAATAATTTAACACCACCATTATTGGGTATACCGAGATTAGCAAACCATTCTGGCCCATTACGAATAATGGCAGGCACAGAAGAGAGCGACTCAGTATTGTTAATAGTAGTTGGTTTACCGTATAAGCCAAAGTTGGCTGGAAATGGTGGCTTGAATCTAGGTTGACCTTTTTTGCCTTCCAAAGACTCTAACAAAGCGGTTTCTTCGCCACAGATATAAGCACCAGCACCTAAAGCTGTATGTAGCTCAAAATCAAACCCACTGCCTAATATATTCTTACCCACATAGCCAGCTTCATAGGCTTCTTTTAATGCGGCCTCAAAACGCATGTAAGGCTCATCCATAAACTCACCACGCATATAGTTGTAGCCAACCGTAGCGCCTATAGAATATCCACCAATGATCATCCCTTCAACCAGAGCATGGGGATTAAACCGTAGGATATCTCGATCCTTGCAAGTGCCTGGTTCTGACTCATCAGAATTACACACTAGATATTTTTGGCCCGGCGCACTGCGAGGCATGAAGCTCCATTTCAACCCAGTTGGAAAGCCAGCACCACCACGACCACGCAGCCCTGAAGCTTTTACCAAGTCAATGACGGCTTCTTGACTAATTTTTTCATTAATAATCTTTTTGAGCGCCTGATAACCACCGGTCTTAAGATAGCTCTCCATTGACCAAGGTTGGTCATAGTGTCGTGTTGCAAAACATACGTTATTACCCATGATTATTTTAATCCATCCAAAATTTCATCAACTTTTTCGATTGTTAAATTCTCGTGGTAAACATGATTTACCTGCATCATTGGACCGGCAGAACAAGCGGCAAGACATTCTTCTTCACACTTTAAAAAGATACGATCGTCTGCAGTACTTTCACCGATTTTAATGCCCAACTTATTTTCGATATGTTCAACAATATGATCTGATCCCATCAACATGCAGCTAATATTGGTACAGATTGCAACATTATTGCGAGCAACGGGCTTTGTCTCATACATCGAATAGAAAGAAGCCACTTCGTATACATGAATGGCGGCCATATCCAGATAATCGGCTACCGCATCCATGAGTTCAGTTGTAAGAAACCCATGATTTTGATGCTGAGCGGCATTCAAAGCCCCAATCACGGCCGACCGTTTACGGTCAGCAGGGAACTTTGCCACCCAATGGTCAATTTCCTTAAGCGTATGATCCGAAAATATTTCTAATTTTGAATTTTTAATCTTGGCCATTATCTGTCGATCTCACCAAAAACAATGTCTTGCGTACCAATAATCGCAACAACGTCGGACAGCATATGTCCAGTTGACATTTCATTCATACTCGACAAATGGGCAAATCCTGGTGCACGCACTTTCAGCCGATAAGGCTTGTTAGCGCCGTCTGATATTAAGTAAACACCAAACTCACCTTTGGGATGCTCAATAGCAGTATAAACTTCACCTTCCGGTACGGTGTATCCCTCTGTGTAAAGTTTGAAGTGATGAATCAAGCCCTCCATGTCTGCCTTGGCCATTTCACGCCTTGGCACTGCCACTTTATGGTTATCAGACAATACTATGCCGGGGTTATCTCTTAACCAGCTAATACACTGCTTAACAATGCGATTAGATTGGCGCATCTCTTCAATGCGCACCAAATAACGATCGTAACAATCACCGTTAGTACCGACAGGAATATCAAAGTCCATTCGGTCATAGACTTCATAAGGCTGTTTTTTACGCAAATCCCATTCAACTCCCGAGCCACGTAACATGGGCCCAGTGAAACCAAGTTGAAACGCCCGTTCCTTTGTGACAACGCCAATACCAACGGTACGCTGCTTCCATATCCTATTATCGGTTAAAAGTGTTTCATATTCGTCAATGTAACCAGGGAATCGATTAGTAAAATCCTCTGTGAAATCTAATAGGCTACCTTGACGATTTTCATTTAAACGCGCCGCTTCCTTCTTGCTGCGCCAGCGACTTTCTTGATATTGCGGCATAGCATCCGGCAGGTCACGAGCAACACCGCCTGGACGATAGTAAGTAGCATGCATGCGTGCACCTGAGACCGCTTCATACAGGTCCATCAAATCTTCACGCTCACGAAATGCATATAGGAACATCGTCATGGCGCCAACATCTAATGCGTGCGTTCCAATCCACATTAAATGGTTCAATATGCGCGTAATTTCATCAAACATGACACGAATATATTTGGCACGTTCTGGAATATCCAACTCAAGCAGCTTTTCAATCGCAAGCACATAGCCATGCTCATTACACATCATCGACACATAGTCGAGCCGATCCATATAACCAATGTTTTGATTATAAGGTTTAGTTTCTGCAAGCTTTTCTGTACCGCGGTGCAGCAGCCCAATATGTGGGTCAGCCCGCTCGATAACTTCACCGTCCATCTCAAGCACTAAGCGTAAAACACCATGTGCTGCGGGGTGTTGCGGACCAAAGTTCAGCGTATAGTTTTTAATCTCAGGCATCGCCCTGCGCCTCTTGCTTTTCTTGAATCATTTGTTCTTCAGAAATATATCGATGATCTTCGCGTATTACCTTAGGGACTAATACTCGCGGCTCAATACTAACCGGTTCATATATAACCCGCCTCTTAACAGGGTCATAGCGCATTTCAACATTGCCAATTAGTGGGAAGTCTTTACGGAACGGATGCCCAACAAATCCATAATCAGTCAATATTCGTCTTAAGTCGGGGTGACCACTGAATAATAGTCCAAAAAGATCGAAGGCTTCGCGCTCATACCAGTCAGCAGAAGCCCAAACGCCAGTAATGGTAGGCACAACAGGAAAGCTATCATCAGCAGCAAACACTTTAAGGCGCAATCGACAATTATTTTGATAGGATATAATATGATAAACCACCGCAAAACGAGCACCATTATCAACAACTGATTCTAATTCGTCCCCGAATTGCAACCGACCCATAGTCGTTGAGGCATCAACACCTCGACTAAAACCTGCGTTAGAAGCATCATTAGTTTGCCATTCAGTCACACCAAATTGGGAGTAATCGACACCACATAGATCAACAAGCTGTTCAAACTTAAAGTCATCACTTTGTTTAAGCTGAGTGGCCACTTCAATTAAGTTTTCTGGTGTAACAACAATGGTCACTTCCTGATATTTAATCTCGACAGAAACCAGCTGTTCACCAAAAGCACTGCCTAAAGAATCGGCTAACTGTTTTAAAGAAGTTGCCATATTATCGGGCTATCGTATTAGTATTTTTAATTTTATTTTGCAATTGAATAATGCCATATAAAAGCGCTTCAGCTGTGGGTGGACAGCCAGGCACATAGACGTCAACCGGTACTACCCGATCACAACCACGAACAACCGCATAAGAATAGTGATAGTAGCCACCACCATTAGCACAAGAACCCATTGATATAACCCAACGTGGCTCGGCCATTTGGTCATAGACTTTACGCAAGGCAGGCGCCATTTTATTAACCAACGTACCGGCAACAATCATCACGTCAGATTGTCGCGGGCTGGGACGAAAGATTATTCCGAAACGATCTAAGTCATAACGAGCTGCGCCTGCTTGCATCATTTCAACAGCACAGCAAGCCAAACCAAAAGTCATTGGCCACATAGAGCCGGTTCGAGCCCAGTTAATTAGTTTATCAGCAGAGGTCGTCATAAAACCTTGCTCGAATACACCTTCTACTCCCATTCGAGCGCCCCTTTTTTCCACTCAAAAATAAACCCGACTACGAGCACACCCAGAAAAATAGCCATTGCAACTAAACCAAACGTACCGAGCTCATCGAGCACAATTGCCCATGGGAATAGAAACGCTATCTCCAAATCAAAAATAATAAACAATATGGCAACCAAATAATAGCGTATATCAAATTTCATACGACTATCTTCGAATGCTTCAAAACCACATTCATACGGTGAATTTTTTTCGGCATCTGGACGAGATGGACCCAATAGCTTACCTGCAACGATGAACATCGAACCCATAACAAGGGTGACAATCATGAAGATTAATATCGGTAGATAGTTACCTAACATACGAAACAAAAGGCCTCTAAATAAATGCTAACGCTAGGAGAGCGACTAACTTATAACGGTGATAGTTGAACGTTAATTACTTGCCTCAAACTATGAAAACTATTTTAACAAATATAATCAATTTATGACAACACAATCGCAATTAAAATCTAAATCTTTACTTAAAAATGGTGCCGATGGCCGGAGTCGAACCGGCACAGCTTTCGCCACTACCCCCTCAAGATAGCGTGTCTACCAATTCCACCACATCGGCAATAATTCATTAGTTAGCAGGCGGTAAATCTGACCCTGGAATCACATCAGATGATGCGTCAACGGGCGGCAGATCGGTTTCTACTAATGTCGTTTCTTGAGCCTCTTCGGCACCCATTGAAGTCACGCTCTGCATTAGACTTCCAGAGTCGTTACGATGACTACCTAAATATGCCAAAGACATACAAACAACGAAAAATAACGTAGCTAGAATGGCCGTTGTTTTAGTTAAGAAATTACCCGAACCTTTAGAGCCAAATACGGTCGATGAAGAACCACTGCCGAAAGCGGCACCTGCATCAGCTCCTTTACCGTGTTGCATTAGTACCAAAACAATCAAGCTTACTGACAGAATCACCTGAACAATAAGCAATGCGCTATTTAAATTTTCCATCAAACTTTCCTAAACGGATTGAGCAATTGCTAAAAAGTCGGAAGCATTTAATGCCGCACCACCTATTAAACCACCATCTATATCAGGCTGGGATAATAAGAGCTTTGCATTTTTCGGGTTCATGCTTCCGCCATATAAAATCTGTACGTTTTCAGCGACAACTGAATCCAGTTCCGCTAACTTGGCTCGAATAAACCGATGAACTACTTGGGCTTGTTCGGGTGTTGCGACTTGCCCTGTGCCGATTGCCCAAACTGGTTCATAAGCAATAACGCTATTGGCTATTGCTAAAATACCATTTGACTCAATTACAGCTTCTAACTGTCTTACAACAACCGATTCTGTTAAGCCTTCTTCACGCTCTTTCAAAGACTCACCAACACATAAGATTGGGATTAAACCAAATTTAACAGCCATTGCGAAACGATCAGCAACGAGCCGGTCTGATTCTAAATAAAGTGCACGGCGTTCAGAGTGCCCCACTAGCGCGTAACGACAACCACACCCCTTTAGCATAGCAGCTGAAGTTTCACCGGTAAAAGCACCTGCTGCTTGATCACAAACGTTCTGAGCACCTAGCAGGACACCAGTCCCATCTAGCATACTACCAACATCCATCAGGAAAATAGATGAAGGGCAAACGACTAGCTCAATATTTTCAAAATAATTTGCCCCATGCCCAGCTTTAATATCGTCAACTAGCTCGTTGACGCTGGCTAAGCTGCCATTCATCTTCCAGTTTCCAACAATTAGGGTGGTTCTCATCTATCTTAACTAGTAATAAAATCGCGGAAAGGTTACTCATCTAACGGCAATAAATCAATCGACAAATCAATATATTATGCAATTAGTCAATTTGATGCCGATAGGGTTACACAGGCGGCTATTTCCGATGCCAGTTTACTCACTAACGCAGCATCCTCACCTTCCACCATTACCCTAATCAATGGCTCTGTACCCGATGCTCTAAGCAAAACCCTACCTTTTCCGTTGAGCTCTAACTTTGCCGCACTTACCGCTTGCTGAATCTCCGGCATGGATTCAAAATCAATCTTTTTAGCAATAGGTACATTAATCATAATTTGAGGGTATAAAGTCATGCCGTCACAGGCTTCGGTCAAAGTGATGCCCTTTTCAACTAACCAATCTAACACTTGCAAAGAGGCTATAATGCCATCGCCTGTCGATGTCTTATCAAGACAAATAATATGCCCCGATGACTCTCCACCAACAGACCAGCCTTTATCCATTAACTTTTCCATAACATGTCGATCACCTACATTAGCTCTTTCGAATCCAATGCCTTCTTTTTCCAAAGCATGCTCAAGCCCTAGGTTAGTCATCAGTGTACCGACTACTCCACCCGCTAGACGACCCGTCATTAATTTACTTTTAGCAATTATATAAAGCAGTTGGTCACCGTCTTTCACATCACCTTTGGAGTCCATCATCATCAGTCGATCGCCATCACCATCGAACGCAATGCCCATATCAGCCTGATTTTCTAACACCATTGCACGCATATTGTCAGGATGAAGCGCACCAACATCTTTATTGATATTCAAACCGTTTGGCTTGCATCCTAGTTCAAGTACATCAGCACCTAATTCACGAAAGACGGCGGGGGCAATATGATAAGTTGCACCATGGGCACAATCGACCACTATCTTCATCCCTCTTAATGTCGTGTTAAACGGGATTGAACTCTTGCAATACTCGATATAGCGACCTCTCGCATCTTCCATTCGAGTTGCTTTGCCCAATAATTCAGATTCAACCATCGTCAGTGGCTGGTCAATCATGTCTTCTATTGCTTGTTCAACTTTATCTGACAGCTTATAGCCATCAGCATTAAAGAACTTAACCCCATCGTCATGATATGGATTATGCGATGCACTAATCACTATGCCAGCAACCGCTCTGCGAGCCTGCGTCATATAAGCGACTGCGGGTGTCGGCATAGGGCCTAGCAGTATAACATCTAGACCCGCAGCGGCCAGACCTGCCTCTAGAGCTGATTCAAACATGTAGCCAGATATTCGAGTATCCTTTCCAATAACAACACTTCCTTTACCCTGCTTAGCTAGCACCTTGCCAGCCGCCCAGCCAACCTTCATTACAAAATCAACCGTCATTGGTGGAACGCCTACCTTGCCACGAATGCCATCAGTACCAAAATATCGTCGGCTCATTACAACCCTCCCTTGTTTATTTTTATTTTCTAACCAAACCCGTCCACATAGCGGTCTAATTTAACCTAGTTGATGCAGTGCATTTACCATTGCAATGGCATCTAACGTTTCAGGGACATCGTGAACACGGACTATATCAGCCCCTAACATTGCTGCAATAACGGCACTCGAAACGCTGCCGTAAAGTCGTTGATCGACAGGCTTATCGAGTATCGTACCGATCATGCCCTTTCGTGACATGCCTACTAGCAAGGGCACGCCTAATGATTTAAATTCGGCAAGCGATTTCAACAGCTGCAAGTTATGTTGCAATGTTTTTCCAAAACCAAAGCCAGGGTCAATAATGATATTGTGCGGCTTGATGCCTGCGTCAATTGCAGCATCAATACGACGCTTTAAAAAATCCAGCACTTCACTCACTACATTGTCATAAGTAGGATTTTTTTGCATTGTTTCTGGCGTACCCTGCATGTGCATAAAGCACACTGGTACATCAAGGTCTGCCGCCAATTCCAATGAACTCTCTAATCGGAGGGCCCAAATACTGTTAATCATGGTAGCCCCAGCATCGACTGCTTGCTGCATTACATCGGGCTTATTGGTATCGATTGAAATGGGCACATCCGATACTTCTCGAATTAATTTAATGAGTGGAACGGTGCGAAAAAGTTCTTGCTCAAGGTCGACTTGCACTGAGCCAGGTCTAGTCGACTCTCCACCCACATCAAGAATATCAACGCCATCTTCGATCATTTTAAGCGCATGCTGGAAGGCGTTATCTATAACAGAAAACTGTCCACCATCCGAAAATGAGTCTGGTGTCGTGTTTATCACGCCCATTACTTTAACGTAATTTTTCGACTTAAATTGATCTAAATTGTCTTTTGCTAAGTTTGTTGAGCGCATAAAAAAAGCAAAGATCGATTGCTCAATCTTTGCCCTAGCTTAAAGTTAGTGAAGCTTAGTAGCTGGATCAGGAAGATCTGAGTTTTCATCTTCCTTAGTTTTTTCTGCCTCAACTGGAGCATTATTGCCACCAGTACCAGAAGAACTAGATTCATCGTCAGTCCAGTCCTTAGGTGGGCCAGGAACCTTACCTTCCATGATTGAATCAATTTGACTGGAGTCAATTGTTTCATATTTCATCAATGCATCAGCCATAACGTGCAGCTTATCTTCATTTTCTTTCAAAATATCGACTGAGCGTTGATAGTTTCTGTCAATAAGCGTCCGAATTTCAGAATCAATGGCTCGGACAGTCTCATCTGATACTGTTTTTTGTTTGCCCATTGATTTACCAAGGAAGACTTCGCCTTCTTCTTCGCTGTACGATAATGGTCCCATACGGTCGGATAGACCCCATTGAGTCACCATACTGCGGGCAATGCTAGTCGCTCGCTCAATATCGTTTGATGCACCCGTTGTAACGGCGTCGGCTCCAAAGATTTGCTCTTCTGCTATGCGACCACCGTACAAACTAGACAGCTGACTTTCGAGCAATTTTTTGCTGTAACTATAGCGATCTTCGACCGGCAAAAACATAGTCACACCCAACGCACGACCTCGAGGAATGATACTTACCTTATAAACTGGATCATGCTCAGGCACTATTCGACCAACAATCGCATGCCCTGCTTCATGATAAGCAGTGAGTTTTTTCTCAGCGTCATTCATTATCATTGACTTGCGCTCAGCGCCCATCATGATCTTATCTTTTGCTCTCTCAAACTCACCCATAAACACGAGCTTCTTATTGCTTCTTGCAGCAAACAGAGCGGCTTCATTGACTAAATTGGCAAGATCAGCACCAGAAAAACCTGGCGTACCACGCGCAATTACCATGGCATCTACATTATCAGCAGCGGGCACTTTTCGCATATGAACTTTGAGGATTTGTGCACGACCACGAACATCGGGAAGAGGCACAACAACTTGACGATCAAAACGACCAGGTCTTAATAAGGCTGGGTCTAACACGTCAGGACGATTAGTTGCGGCAATTACAATAACGCCTTCATTACCTTCAAAACCATCCATTTCAACCAGTAGCTGATTTAATGTTTGCTCACGCTCATCATGACCACCGCCAACTCCAGCACCACGATGTCTACCAACAGCATCAATTTCATCTATAAAGATTATGCAGGGAGAATGCTTCTTTGCCTGCTCAAACATATCACGAACACGAGAGGCGCCGACACCAACAAACATTTCAACAAAGTCAGAACCCGAGATAGTAAAGAAGGGCACTTTGGCTTCACCCGCTATGGCTTTAGCGAGAAGTGTTTTACCTGTACCCGGAGAGCCTACCATCAAGATACCACGAGGAATTCTACCACCGAGCTTTTGGAATTTAGAGGGGTCTCGAAGAAACTCTACCAACTCACCTACTTCTTCCTTTGCCTCATCAACGCCTGCAACATCGTTAAAGGAAATATTAATTTGATCTTCACTCAGTAAGCGCGCCTTGCTTTTGCCAAATGACATAGCGCCTTTGCCGCCACCGCCACCTTGCATTTGGCGCATGAAGAAAACCCACAAGCCTATTAAAACAATAAATGGGAACCAGCTTACGAATATGTGCGCAAGTAAAGAAGGCTGCTCAGGCGGCTTACCGACAATTGAAACGTTTGCACGATCCATTTCACCAATTATTGCTGAATTATCTGTCTCAGGACTGTAGGTCGTGAATGCAATACCCGATTTCAACTGACCCGTAATGTTTTGACCTTCGATCACAACTTCTTGAACCTGACCTTGCTTTACCTGAGTAAGGAAATCAGAGTACTTGAGATTGGTGCCACTACTAGTAGTGCGTCCACCAAAGCTCTGGAATACCGTCAATAAGACAACAGCGATTACCACCCATAATATTAAATTCTTTGCTACATCATTCACTTGTCAACACCTTATATTGTGTTTACTAAACCAGCATTTTTAAATACTAACTTAGAATAATTTAGAACCGACACTCAATGTGTCATATTACTGCCCAACGGACTAGATACTAGCGTATTCTTAACCCAAATCTTTACTTCAAACCACTACAAACTGCATAGATCTCACGAGACCTTGCCCGTGATGCATCTGGCTTACGATACTTGACAGATTTGAAAGCCAATTTAAACGACGAAATAAGCGCTTCGTAACCTTCTCCCTGAAACAGCTTAACAACAAATTGCCCATCTTTTGCCAAACAATCCTTCGCTAACTCGAAGGCCAACTCCCCCAAATACATTGATCTGGGCTGATCTACTGAGTCAACTCCACTTAAGTTGGGGGCCATATCAGATAAAACAAGGTCAACTGGTTGCCTATCAACCAAATCAAGAATTTGTTCTAATGTATCCGCCTCTGTGAAGTCTCCTTGAATAATCTCTACGCCTGCAATTGGATCAACCGGCAATATATCAATTGCGATCAGACGGCCTTTCGGGCCAGCAAAATGACTCACATATTCACTCCAACCACCAGGCGCCGCACCCAAATCTAGCACAAACATACCTGGCTTCAGCAGCTTATCTTTTTGCTGGAGCTCTATTAGTTTATAAACCGCACGCGAGCGATAGCCTTCTTTTCGTGCCTGCAGGACGTATTGATCGTCATGGTGTTCCTGGAGCCATTTTTGGCTACTTTTGGAGCGTGACATGCTTTAATTCTCGAAACCTATAAAGACAACCTGTGTTAGTATGCTCAGCTTTAAAGCCACATCAGAACTTAGCATTACAATGAACCTAACAAAAGTACAAAATAAACGTTTAAGAGCCGAATCTCATCAATTAAAGCCCGTCGTAATGATCGGCCAAAACGGCTTAACTGAAGCGGTTCAAAATGAAATCGAAATTGCTATTGAGCATCATGAGCTTATTAAAATTCGAATACCAGCTTCTGAAAAATCTGTTAAAAAACAAATGATTGACGCTATTTGCGCCCGTCATAAGGCTGAGCCAGTACAAACCATTGGAAACATTGCGGTGATTTATCGACGCAATGTTAAAGCCGACCTGCCAGCTAAAATAGCCAGCCCAGCTCTAAAGAGTAAGCCTACACGTTCTAGACGATAGCCGGCGTCTCTTTAACTAGCGATAGTGAACCGCAGTTACCTCATATTCGCGGTCACCACTAGGCGCACGGACAATCACTTCATCGCCTTCTTCTTTACCTATCATTGCTCTCGCGATAGGTGAACTGATAGCGATTCGATTTAACTTAATATCAGCTTCAATATTACCCACAATCTGATAAGTAACCTGTTCATCACTTTCAACATCAATTAACTCAACTGTACAGCCAAAAACAACCTTGCCTGTTTGATTTAGTTTTTTAACGTCAATAATTTGAGCATTACCTAACACTGACTCTAGCTCAGCAATACGTCCTTCCATAAAGCCCTGCTCTTCACGGGCCGCATGGTATTCAGCATTTTCTTTTAAGTCACCGTGGTCTCTTGCAACTGCAATGGCCTCAATTACAATAGGTCTTTTTACATATTTTAAATCTTTTAGTTCTGCCTTTAATCTTTCAGAGCCTTCAGCTGTTACTGGAATTTGGTTCATAATTAATAATCCTGATGCAATGTTTGCAGCCTATATACGTCACCAATCTCGCGGTGAGACATGGCCTGACAGATCGCTTTTCCGCCTGAAAGCGTCGTAGAGTAACAAACCGAATGCATGAGTGCCTCACGACGAATCGCATAGGAGTCACCAATAGCAGACCGACCTTCGGTGGTATTGACGATTAACGCAATTTCATCGTTCTTTATCATATCAACAATGTGTGGCCGACCTTCTTTCACTTTATTGACATGCTTACATTCGATACCAGCGGCCTGAATCATCTTCGCTGTACCACTTGTTGCGACTAAATTAAATCCTCGATCGTGAAGATCTTTTGCCAAACTAGCAACCGATCGTTTGTCGGTTTCACGCACGCTTAAAAATGCAGTGCCAGACATAGGAATACTGACGCCCGCCCCTTGCATGGCTTTCGCAAAAGCCTCAGAAAACGACTGACCAATCCCCATCACTTCTCCAGTAGATTTCATTTCTGGCCCAAGAATCGGGTCAACACCTTGAAATTTTGCGAACGGGAATACGGATTCTTTAACCGATACAAAATCAGGTATTACTTGTTCTGTTCTACCTTGATCAATCAAAGACTGACCGACCATGCAACGCGCAGCCACTTTCGCTAAAGGAATGCCGGTTGCTTTAGAAACAAAAGGCACGGTACGCGCAGCTCTCGGGTTAACCTCAAGAATATAAATTTCTTCACCTTTAATGGCGAACTGAGTATTCATCAAGCCAACAACATTGAGGGCTTTCGCTAGTTGCGCTACTTGGGTACAAAGTTTCTTTTGAATATGATCAGGCAGTGAGTAAGGTGGAAGTGAACAGGCGGAATCACCTGAATGAACGCCCGCTTGCTCGATATGCTCCATTAAGCCACCAATGACGACATTCTCGCCATCACATATAGCATCAACATCGACTTCAATCGCTTCATCCAGGAAACGGTCGAGCAATATCGGTGAATCTTTAATGATTTTTACCGCTCCCTTCATGTAATTGGCCAGATCTTCCTGATCGTGCACGATTTCCATTGCACGTCCACCTAGCACGTAAGAAGGTCTTACCACTAGCGGGAAACCAACCTCATCGGCCAAAGCAGCGGAGGATTCAACATCAAATGCAATGCGATTGGGGGGTTGAAGCAACCCCAGATCATTAATCATTTTTTGGAAACGCTCGCGATCTTCGGCTAGGTCAATCGAATCTGGCGTTGTACCAATAATAGGTACACCTGCAGCTTCGAGTACACGAGCCAAGTTTAACGGGGTTTGCCCACCAAACTGGACGATCACACCTTTAGGCTTTTCTAGATGAACTATTTCGAGCACATCTTCATAGGTCAAGGGTTCGAAATACAATCGATCGGAGGTGTCGTAGTCAGTCGAGACAGTCTCAGGGTTGCAATTAACCATAATCGTTTCATAGCCGTCTTCGCGCAGTGCCATTGCTGCATGAACACAACAATAGTCGAACTCGATTCCCTGCCCGATTCGATTAGGTCCGCCACCTAACACCATAATTTTGTCGCGACCACTCGGCGCAGCTTCGCACTCTTGCTCGTAGGTTGAGTAAAGATAAGCAGTGGAGGATGAAAATTCTGCTGCACAAGTATCAACTCGTTTATAAACGGGGCGAATACCCAGCGCTCGACGCAAGTCACCTACTTCTATTTCATCCGCTTCAAGTACGGTCGCCAGACGCCTATCTGAAAAGCCTTTTCTTTTTAGAGCAAAGAATTCTTTGGCGCTGATTGATTTGACATCACGCCCTTTTAACTCTGTTTCACAACGGACCAAGTCTTCAATCTGCGCCAAGAACCAGGGGTCAATTTTAGTTTCGTCGAATAGTCGCTGAGCACTATATCCAGCACGGAATGCATCGGCCACGTACCAAATACGATTCGCACCGGGCAATCTAAGCTCTTTTCGAAACATGTCTTCACGCTCGTCTTCATTCAGATTTGGATCAACGATTTCATCCAGACCAAACACACCCGTTTCTAAACCACGGAGCGCTTTCTGGAATGATTCCTGAAAGCTACGCCCAATCGCCATGACTTCACCAACCGACTTCATTTGAGTCGATAAGCGATCATCTGCCTGAGGAAATTTCTCAAAAGTAAATCGCGGAATTTTAGTCACGACATAATCAATCGAAGGCTCAAACGATGCCGGAGTTGCGCCACCAGTAATGTCATTTTGTAGCTCATCTAAAGTATATCCAACTGCCAACTTGGCAGCTACTTTAGCAATTGGAAACCCCGTTGCCTTTGACGCCAAAGCGGAAGAACGTGACACTCGTGGGTTCATTTCGATGACGATCATTTCACCATTTTCTGGATTAATCGCAAACTGTACGTTTGACCCACCTGTCTCGACACCAATTTTCCGTAATACCGCAATCGAAGCATTACGCATGATTTGATATTCCTTATCAGTCAGCGTTTGTGCAGGAGCCACTGTAATAGAATCGCCCGTATGCACGCCCATCGGATCAAGGTTTTCGATGGAGCAAATAATAAT
This sequence comes from Gammaproteobacteria bacterium, assembly GCA_051277905.1. Classification (GTDB taxonomy): domain Bacteria; phylum Pseudomonadota; class Gammaproteobacteria. Next base: position 38,762 of record JBNMQI010000006.1, read on the forward strand.
ACAATTGTCGTTACGGTCACGCACGACTTCCATTTCGTACTCTTTCCAGCCTAGTACCGATACTTCGATCAATACCTCGGTAGTCGGCGAGAGTTCAAGTCCGCGCTTGATAATATCTTCGAATTCTTCACGGTTATAAGCAATACCACCGCCGCTTCCGCCCATTGTGAATGAAGGCCGAATAATAATAGGGAAGCCAATTTGCGCCTGCCCTTGCCAAGCTTCTTCCAGGCTATGGGCAATAAAGGCCTTCGGTGTGCTTAAACCAATATCAGTCATTGCTTTTCGGAATTGATCGCGATCTTCAGCCATATCGATGGCTTCGCGACTAGCACCAATCATTTCTACGTTGTATTTTTTAAGCACACCTTCTCGATCTAGGTCGAGCGCACAGTTAAGTGCTGTCTGGCCACCCATGGTCGGCAACAAAACATCGGGGCGTTCTTTTTCAATTATTTTCTCGACTGCCTTCCAGTGTATCGGCTCGATATAGGTTGCATCGGCCGTACCGGGGTCAGTCATGATGGTGGCAGGATTAGAGTTGATCAATATAACCCGCAACCCTTCTTCTTTGAGTGCCTTACAAGCCTGCGCGCCCGAGTAGTCGAATTCACAAGCCTGACCAATAACAATGGGCCCAGCGCCAATGATCAAAACCGACTTAATGTCTTTTCTTAATGGCATTAGGCTTCTCCGCCGGCATTTGCGCTATCAGTTTTGCCCTTGATATACGCCTCAATCAATTCAAAAAAGTGATCAAACAAAGGAGCAACATCATGTGGTCCAGGACTCGCTTCGGGATGACCCTGAAAGCTAAAAGCAGGTTTATCGATACGATGCACGGCCTGTAAACTGCGATCAAATAGGGAAATGTGCGTTGTACGTAAGTTATCAGGCAAGCTTG